>CAISLL010000225.1 GCA_903886165.1 uncultured beta proteobacterium
CCACCGACCACGACCACGTCGTAGTCCATCGATTCGCGGGGGCCGTGCTGGGCCAGAATGTCTTGTGGGGTCATGGGGAAACTCTCTTTGTATAACGCGGCATAACAAACCAGGGCAACACTGCAGTCAGGTCACAGTGCATGTGTGTTCGTGTCGTTGTCAACTGATTAAACTCAAGCAACACTCAGTATGTCTGAAAGGGTCGTCAATTGTCTTTGACAGCCCGAGATTTTAGGCAAAGAAATATTCACAATAGAACAGTTGTTCTATTTCATTGGAGACAACAGCATGGCATACAGCATTGACCTGTCGGGCAGGGTCGCTTTCATCACAGGTGCGTCGGGTGGGCTGGGTGCCCAGTTTGCCCGAACGCTCTCAAGCGCAGGGGCCGCGGTGGTTCTGGCCAGCAGACGCGTGGAAAAGCTCAAGGATTTGCGTGCCCGGATTGATGGCGAGGGGGGTGATGCCCATGTGATTGAACTTGACGTGACCGATCACGCGTCCATCAGATCGGCGGTGGCTCACGCCGAGACCGAGGTTGGCTCGATTGACATACTGGTCAACAACTCTGGGGTGAGTACCACACAGCGCATCCAGGACGTGAGTGGCGACGACTTTGACTACATGTTTGACACCAACGTCAAGGGTGCATTTTTTGTGGCGCAAGAGGTTGGCAAACGCATGCTAGCCCGTGCGCAGGGCTCTGCACCGGGCACATTCACCGGGGGCCGCATTGTCAATGTGGCCAGCATGGCCGGCCTGAAAGTGTTGCCAAAAATTGGTGTGTACTGCATGAGCAAGGCGGCAGTGATTCAAATGACCAAAGCCATGGCGCTGGAGTGGGGCCGGTTTGGTATCAATGTGAACGCCATTTGCCCCGGCTACATCGACACGGCCCTGAATCATGCGCATTGGCAGACCGAGTCGGGCCAAAAGCTGATGCAGATGTTGCCGCGCAAGCGGGTTGGTCAGCCCCAGGACCTGGACGCGCTGATGGTCATGTTGTGCTCGGATCAAAGCCATTTCATCAATGGCGCAGTGATCTCGGCCGACGACGGTTTCGGGGTTTAAGGCTGAATGCTGACGGGAATTCTTGCAGGACTGGCTGCGGGCGCGTTGTGGGGTTTGATATTTGTGGTGCCACGCATCACGCCGGGTCTGAGTGCGGTTGACCTGTCAGCAGGGCGTTTTATAAGTTATTGCGGCATGGCCACTGTCAGGGCACATCAATGAAAGCTTGGACCACATTCACCCCAAAGCGAGGCGCCATGCGGCGCTGGCTGCAGGCGTCTGGCTCACTCAGTGCACGGCTGGCGGCCAGCAGTGATGTTTTCAGCGTTCAGGTGTTGGCGCAGGGTCGTCAGGCATTGAGCGCCGCTGAGGCCAACGCGCTCTGTCTGGGCGCTCGGCGCGTCGGATATGCCCGTGAGGTGTTGCTGCGCGTGGACGGCAGACCAATGGTGTTCGCCCGCAGTGTCACGGCGTATGCCGACTCGGTGGGTGCCTGGCGCTCGGTGCGTGGCTTGGGCGCCCGCCCGCTGGCCGATGTGTTGTTCAAGCGCTTGGGCATTTCGCGCCAGGCCCTTGTGTTCAGCCAGTTGGTGCAGCATAGCCCCTTGCAGCGCCACGTGGCCAAATCCTGGGAGAAGGCCACGG
>CAISLL010000226.1 GCA_903886165.1 uncultured beta proteobacterium
AACTCGGCCAAACTCTCGTCCATTCACCGCAAAGCCCCCACTTACGACGAACTGAGCCCTTCACAAGAGTTGCTGGAAACCGGCATCAAGGTGATTGACTTGGTGTGTCCGTTTGCCAAGGGCGGCAAGGTGGGTCTGTTCGGCGGCGCTGGCGTGGGCAAGACTGTGAACATGATGGAACTGATCAACAACATCGCCAAGGCGCACAGCGGCTTGTCCGTGTTTGCCGGTGTGGGTGAGCGTACCCGTGAAGGCAATGACTTCTATCACGAAATGGCAGACTCCGGAGTGGTGAACCTTGAGAAGCTCGAAGATTCCAAGGTGGCCATGGTGTACGGTCAGATGAATGAGCCTCCAGGCAACCGTCTGCGTGTGGCCTTGACTGGCCTGACCATCGCCGAGTCGTTCCGTGACGAAGGCAAGGACGTGCTGTTCTTTGTGGACAACATTTACCGCTTCACGCTGGCCGGTACCGAAGTGTCCGCGTTGCTGGGTCGTATGCCTTCTGCCGTGGGTTACCAGCCGACACTGGCCGAGGAAATGGGCCGCCTGCAAGAGCGTATCACTTCCACCAAGGTCGGCTCCATCACTTCCATCCAGGCCGTTTACGTTCCTGCCGATGACTTGACTGACCCGTCTCCCGCGACGACCTTCGCTCACCTTGACTCCACCGTGGTGTTGAGCCGTGACATCGCCTCCCTGGGTATTTACCCCGCGGTTGACCCACTTGACTCGACCAGCCGCCAGCTTGACCCGCTGGTTGTGGGTACCGACCACTACGACACTGCCCGTGCGGTGCAAGGTACCTTGCAGCGTTACAAGGAATTGCGCGACATCATTGCGATTCTGGGTATGGACGAGTTGGCTCCGGAAGACAAGCTCACTGTGGCTCGCGCACGCAAGATCCAACGTTTCTTGTCACAACCGTTCCACGTGGCTGAAGTGTTCACCGGCTCGCCTGGTAAATATGTGTCGCTGGCTGAAACCATCCGTGGTTTCAAGATGATTGTGGCTGGCGAGTGTGATCACCTGCCAGAACAAGCGTTCTACATGGTTGGCACGATCGACGAAGCCTTCGAAAAAGCTAAAAAGGTCTAATCCATGAACACCATCCACGTTGATGTGGTGAGTGCCGAGGAGTCGATCTTCTCGGGTGAGGCCCGGTTTGTGGCCTTGCCCGGTGAAGCCGGTGAGTTGGGCATTTACCCGCGCCACACGCCGCTGATCACCCGCATCAAGGCGGGTTCGGTGCGCATTGAAAAAGAAGACGGCAGCGAAGAGTTTGTGTTTGTGGCCGGTGGCATTCTTGAAGTTCAACCCAATTGCGTGACCGTGTTGTCTGACACCGCAATCCGTGGCAAGGACCTGGACGACGAAAAAGCCAACGCAGCCAAACTGGCCGCTGAAGAAGCTGTGAAGAACGCCAAGACTGATCTGGACTTGGCTCGCGCCTCTTCCGAATTGGCGATCATGGCTGCCCAGATTGCAGCACTGCGCAAGTACCGTTCGAAGAAATAGGCAGCATCCGGTTGCCCACCCAATAACCCGCGTTGCACTTGCGTGCCGCGGGTTTTTTAACGTCTTCGTCACTCAAAGACCCGGTTTTTCAAACGACCATCAGCCCAGAACAGGTTCGTTTGGCAATTCATTGGGGTTGTGCGTACCCGCTGACACCGCAAAGTGCCGTTGCAGCAAGGTCGACACCTCATGTACAGCACGCGCAAGGCCTCCTTCAAAATCGCCAGCCTTGAACGCAGCGCGCATCTCATCCACCAATTGTGACCAGGTGCCGGGCGCCACACGCTCATTCAAGCCTCGGTCTGCCACGATTTCTATGCGCCGCTCGGCCAGCAGCAGATAGATCAGCACGCCGTTATTCTGCGCGGTATCCCACACCCGCAACTTGCCAAACATGGCGAGCGCACGTTCGCGGGTGATTTGTGCCGTGCTGACTGGTCGCCATAGGTATCTCAGAGGAAGGCCTGCTTCCACGTAGATGCGAATTTCTCCGCTGTGTCCGGCCTCGCTACCCGCGACCTGCGCCGCCAGTTTGGCGAGCAGGGCGGGCGGCATGGCGCGCTCGGCCGCCCTCTCGCTTTGCCAGCGGTGTTTAAGAACGCGCGTCAGACGTGTCCACATACCCATTACCAGTCTCCCGAGGCGCCACCGCCACCAAAATCTCCCCCGCCACCAGAACTGAAACCGCCACCAGAACTGAAATTGCCTCCAGAGCCAGATCTACCACCGCTAAAACCGCCTCCATGACCCCACCCGCCGTGGCGGCCGCGGCTTTGCCAGCTGCTGCCGCGTTTACCGGGTGTGTTCTGAGTAAGGGCAAACACGATGGCAGCCAACACAGCCAGAGCAGCGATGACAAGGCTGGTGGTGACTACAAAGGCAATCACTCCGGCCACCCCGCCAGTGACCACAGAACCGAGCCGGTTGCCAAAAATACCCCTTGTGACCGCACCCACCACAGGCACCGCGATGAACATAAAGATGCCCAGTTGCATCCAATCAAACCCGCCCGCCGAGCTGGCTACTGTCTTGACGGGTTCGGGCAAAGCTTCGCCTTTGATCAAAGCCATGATCCGGGTCACCCCGGCGTCGAGCCCGCCGGCATAGTCGCCCTGCTTGAAACGCGGTGTGATGGCTTCGTCAATGATGCGCTTGGCCGCCAGGTCCGGTACTGCACCCTCTAGTGTCTTTGCGACTTCGATGCGCAGCTTGCGGTCTTGCACGGCCACGACCAGCAACAGGCCGTCGCCGACGTCCTTGCGGCCAATCTTCCAGCTATTGGCGACGCGGTTGGCGTATGAGGCAATGTCTTCGGGTTGTGTGCTGGGCACCAGCAGCAGCACAACCTGAGAGCCCTTCGCCAGCTCAAAGGCCGTCAGTCTGGCTTCGAGCGCATCACGCTGGGCCTGAGCCAGCTTGCCGGAGATATCCACCACATGGCCGGTCAAGGGCGGCACAGCTTGTTCCGCCATGGCCGCTCCAGCAAGCCAGGATGACATGAGAAGCCACGCCACAAACAGCTGCCAAATGACGCGCAAGCCAGACAGCACCGGCGCATGAACCAGCTGCCACCTGACACGCCAGCACGCGGCCACGCGCTTCACAGCCTTCATTTCTTGTTGAAATCAACCGTCGGAGGTGTGGATATGGCGGCCTCGTTCTGCACCGAGAAGCTTGGTTTGGGTGAATAACTGAACACCATGGCGGTCAGGTTGCTGGGAAAGCTGCGCGCCAGCACGTTGTATTCCTGCACGGCCTGGATGTAGCGGTTGCGCGCTACAGTGATGCGGTTTTCCGTGCCTTCAAGTTGCACGCGCAAGTCACTGAAGCCCTGATTCGCCTTCAGGTTGGGGTACTGCTCCACGACCACCATCAAGCGGCTCAGCGCCGATCCCAACTCTCCCTGGGCCGCCTGAAACTTGCTGAACGCCGCCGGGTCGTTGAGGGTTTCCGGCGTCACCTGAACCGATGTGGCCTTGGAGCGTGCCTCGATCACCTTGGTCAGCGTATCTTGCTCAAAAGCAGCCTCCCCCTTGACGGTCGCCACGATGTTGGGAACGAGATCGGCACGGCGCTGGTACTGGTTCAGCACCTCGCTCCAGGCCGACTTGGTTTGTTCGTCGAGTCGTTGAAAATCGTTGTAACCACAACCTGTCAGCAGTGCGACAGTCATCAGCATCAAAAACCAGCGCTTCATATGCACCTCCTGAACCAAAAATGCAACGGTAGCACACCGCAGGCAAATAAATTGCGGGTCCGCCTGCCAGATCGGACGCCTTTTGCGACCGGCGATCGTGGAAGCCTGCAAAAACGGTGAGAATCCAGCTTAGTTACCAATCCACGCCCATGCCCAAAGCAAAAAAAATCGCAGCTTCCTTTGGCGGTTCCGCCGACGACACTGAGGCCAACTTCTACGAAGCCTTGCTCACCGCGGACGTCGACCGCATGATGGCCTGTTGGGCAGACGAAGAAGAAGTGGTCTGCATTCACCCGGGTGGCCCGCGCCTGGTTGGGTTGGGTGCGATTCGTGCCGCTTTCGAAACCATGTTTGCCAATGGTAACGTGCGCATCACGCCACAGCTGGTGCGCAAGATCGACGCCATGGCGAGTAGCGTCCACAGCGTGCGCGAACGCATCGACATTCTCACCAGTGAAGGTCCGGTGGACGCCTTTGTGATCGCCACCAATGTGTACCACAAGACTGCGCAAGGCTGGCGCATGGTGGCGCACCATGCCAGTCCCGGCAACCCAAACGAAGCCCAGGACATCACGGAAACCCCACCTCTGTTGCATTAAATGGTGTGGCCAGTACGGGAAAACGACGCGCGTCAAGCCCTCCTCAAGCCTGCATCGTAGTGGCTGCCAGGGGGTCAAAAGCCGTCTGCCGCTGGCTGGCCCAACAATCAAGTTTTGTCCTGAAAGAGCACACACATGGATGACATTGTCAAACAGGCCATGGCCAAGTGGCCCAATGTCCCTGACTGCTATGGCTGGCTTGGCCTGGACGCACGCGGCAACTGGTACATGCGTGATGACAGGGCGCAGGCATTGGGTCCTTTTGACAGCGCAGTGCCGGGCTGCAAGGGATCCGAGTTGCGCCATGAAAAACTCATTGACTTCATTGGTCGCAACTATGCCCCGGATGCCAGGGGCTGCTGGTATTTCCAGAACGGGCCGCAACGTGTGTTCGTCGAACTTCAGTCCACGCCCCTGATCTGGCGCCTGCAAACTGACGGCAGCGTGCAGGACCATACCGGCCGCCGGGCGTCAGTACACAACTGCTGGCTCGATGAATGGGGGCACCTCTACCTTGAGTCTGATGTGGCGGTTGGCCTGGTTCACAGCCAGGACGTGCAGCACGCCTCAGAGCTCATTGAGCAGGGAATTTGGGTGCCTCAGGCAGTCAAGCGTGCCGATATGGATGCAAAGTTTGGCTTTGTCAAAAGTCCTGCTTTTTTAAAATCGATAGCTAACCAGCCAGGATATACAGGGGCTAAAGACTAAAAATCCCTAAAAATCATTTGCCGGCCGATGCCGCCTGGGCTGGTGCTTTGGGCTCATCGAATTTGGCGCCACCTGCATTGGCCAAATAGACCACGGCACGGCCAATCTCATGGTCGGAGAAAGCAGCGCCGCCTTGTGCAGCCATGTTTCCCTTACCCTTGAGGGCAGATTTCAAAAGTGCGTCGTAGCCGGTTTTGACGCGTGGGCCCCAGGCTGCCGAGTCGCCGAATTTGGGTGCCCCGACCAGGCCTGCGGCATGACAAGTAGTGCATTGCGCGTTGTACACCTGCTCACCGGTTTTCAGTTCGCGTGATGCTGCACCAAGTTGCAGCTTTCCGACTTTTTGTATCCGTGCCATCACCGCCTCTTCCGACATGCTGGCTTTCGGCGCGCCGTCTTGCGACTTGTAATAACCAACCAAAACACCCACAACGATCACCGGCAGCACCAATAACACCGCCAGATTGAGTACCTTCCGGAAAACGCTGTGTGTGGGCGCAGCATGTGCGTCGTGCCCGCTGGCATGGTGGTTGTCGCTCATGGTGACCTCATTGTGTGGTGGAGAATGGCTGCCGAAAATTATAGGGGTCGGCCGGGGCACAATAACGGGCAGGTAAGCCGGTGAAATGCGGGGCGGCTGATCGCATGATGCTTTTGCCAAGTGGAACGTATCACACCTGTTGACGAGTTTTGCACGAGGAGCCTGAACGTGAATTTTGACGAAGCCATCAAGGCGCACACCTACTGGAAAGTGATGTTGAAGTGGCTCATCAACGGGCAGCGTCCGATTGATGCAGACATTGTCGCATTGGACGGTGTCTGCGAGCTGGGGAAGTGGATCGCAGGAGATGGGCAGGCTTATGCCGGGGTTCCCGGCTTTGAAGTCTTTGTGCGCCAACATACCGCATTTCACGAGGTGGCTGGCGAAGTGGCACGCTTGGTTGAATCAGGCCATCGTGCCCAGGCCGATGCCATGATGGCACCCGAGGGAAAATTCACGCTTGCGTCAGAGAAGACCATTGCCGCCATCAGAGCGCTCAAGCTACAGGTGGAAAACGGCACTGGCAGCGCGTCAGACGCCAATCAGGCTTGATCAGCGACCAGCCCCTTGCATCGGGCTGATGACACCGTTCACAAGAGGCGCTGACCTTCTGCGTGAACCGTGCCCACGGATCATTCGTAACAAGGCCTCAGTTGCTGTCGTCGTCAGAGCCTGTGCCGCGCAGCAACTTGGGGTCGGCCGTGATCGGCCGGTAAATTTCAATCCGCTGACCCGGTTCCAGCCGCGCTTCCAGGGCCACGGTCTTGCCGAATACGCCTACCTGTTGGGTACCCAGGTCAAGTGCAGGAAAAGTGCGCGCGATGCCGCTGGCTTCAATGGCCTCGCGCACGCTGGCTTGCTCTGGCACATCCACTTCCAGCCAGACCTGGCGGTCAGGAAGGGCATAAGCGACACTGACTTTCATGAGACCGCCGCGACCGAGGTCGGCGCGTCAAGTGATGCAGGTTTGGGGCGTGGCACCGATTTTCATGCATCCATGGCCCGTTTGGCCGCAATCATCAGGCCCAGCACAATGAAGCCCCCGGCTGGCAGGATCATCACCAGGGCACCTTCGCCGGGGTAGACCCGCATTTCCAGCACGGCAAAAGCGGGCCCCAACAGGTTGGAAGCCCCTGAGAACACCGTGCCACTGCCGCCTATTTCGCGCAAGGCACCCATCAGGGTCAGGGCGAAGGTAAACCCCAGCCCCATCGCCAAGCCGTCCAGAGCGGACAATGCCACGCTGCTTTTACATGCAAAAGACTCGGCGCGCCCCAAAATCAGGCAATTCACCACAATCAGCGGAATGAACAGGCCCAGCACCTTGTGCAGCTCGTGCAGCCAAGCGTTCATTGCCAGGTCCACAATCGTCACCAGGGTGGCAATGATCAGCACAAACGCCGGAATACGGACCTCGTCCGTGATCAGGCCGCGCAGCATTGCGACAAGCATGTTGGATGCAATCAGCACCGCCAGTGTGGCCAAACCCATACCCAGGCCCTGGGTTGCAGCCGAGGTCACTGCCAGCGCCGGGCACAGCGACAACATCTGGCTGAACACCACGTTGTTGCGCCACAGGCCATCCAGGGTGATGTCTCGCGATTGGCTCATTTGGAAACCTCCTCAAGCAGGGTTTGGCGGTGGGCTGCAAACAGCCTCAGCCCGTCCCGAATGCTGTTGACCACTGCACGTGGTGTGATGGTGGCCCCGGCAAACTGGTCAAACTGGCCACTGTCTTTTTTGACGGCCCACTGCGCCTCGGGCGGATTGCCCAGAGACAGCCCGTTGAAGCGGGTGATCCAGTCGGAGCGGCCCACTTCAATCTTGTCGCCCAGGCCTGGCGTTTCGGTGTGTTTCAACACACGCACACCCAGCAGCTTGCCGTTTTCATCAACGCCCAGGAGCACCCGGATGTCGCCGCTGTAGCCCTTGCGGGAGGTCTCGAATGCCACACCCGTCACATGTTTGGCCTTGCTTGCACGGTAAACCAGCAGCGGCTTGCCGTCGATTTGCAGCTGTACCGTGTCGGCGGCAGGGTTGTTGTCGTAGATGCTGGCAGGAAGGACCTGCGCCAGTGACTGGCGCAGATCCTCCAGAGCGCTTTTCGCTATCGGCTCCCTGGTCAGCCCGTACGCAAGCGTCAGCAGCAAGGTCGCCGCCAATGAAAAACCGCCCAATACCAGCGTATGCTTGCCGCAAGCAAGTTTCAGCAGGGCGCTCAAACGGGTCAACAGGGCTGTCCTGCGATGCAGGGATGCGGTGTGATCTGTGGCATTCATATGTGGATCCTGGGTTGTGCCTTGGCTTCCAGAGATTTGCCACGCCGATTGCGACCAAACACCCGGGGGCGAAAGCCACGGTCAATCAGCGGCACCATGGCATTCATGAGGACCACCGCAAAGGCCAGACCCTCAGGGTAGCCACCCAGCGACCGAATTACCCAGGTCAGCGCACCAATACCGGCGCCAAACAGCAACTGGCCGGCGCGCGACACGGGTGATGTCACGTAATCGGTGGCAATAAAAAACGCCCCCAGCACCGCCGCCCCGGACAGCAGGTGAATCGGCAGTGAGGCAAAACGCGCCGGGTCCAGGGCGTGTGAAATGGCTGCCAATGCGCCCAGCGTGCCCAGCAAGGAAACTGGGATGTGCCACGTGATGATGCGCAGGGCCGCCAACAACAGACCGCCCGCCAGCAACAGCAAGGCCGATGTTTCGCCCATCGAGCCAGACTCGTTGCCACTGGCCAACTGCTGTGGTGGTGGCAGTTGCGCCGCGGTTTTTTCCACAGCGATGCCGCGCGACAGCTCGGTTTTCAGCGTCCCCAGCGCGGTAGCTGCACTCATGTGCTCTGGCACCGGGGTGTGTCCACTCACATAGGCCAGCGCCTGGGTGAAGGAGGGTGCACCGTCACTGCCAAATGGCGCCGGAGTGACCCACATCGTCAACTGCACGGGGAATGAAATCAATAGCACGATACGACCAACCATGGCGGGGTTAAACATGTTTTGCCCCAAACCCCCAAACAGATGCTTGCCAATCACAATCGCTGTGAAGCTGCCCAGCGCTCCGATCCACCAAGGGGCCCAGGGTGGCAGGCTCAACGCCAGCAACCAGCCGGTCAGCAGCGCCGAGCCGTCAAACAGACGCGCGCGCACTGGCTTGCCCATCAGCGCCAGCATCGCAGCCTCTGAAGCCAGGGCAGTGCCCAAGGTAATTAAAAACAACATCAGCGCTGGCCAACCAAACAGCCACAGACCATAGGCCGTGCCGGGCACCAGGGCCAGGATGACCCATGTCATGGTGCGGGAAACCGTGTTGACCGTGTGCGTGAAGGGGCCGGCACGGTTGGCCAGGGTGCTCATGTGGACGCCTCCAGCAGGTGATTGCTTGCCTCAGTGGCTGCCGCAGCAGGTGCGGGAGTTGCTGCAGCGGCAGCCGCTTTGGCCGCCTTGCGTGCGGCAGCAGCGGCTTTTTTGATGGCCGCTTCGCGCGCGGTTCGTTCGCTGCGTGCCTGAATCAGTGAGCGGATGCGGTCCTGCCGGCGCGCGTCCCGGTCCAGTGTGCCCAGCTTGCCGTTGGCAAAACTGAAGTATTGCGCCAGGGGAATGCGCGACGGACAAATGAATGAACACGAGCCACAGGCGATGCAATCCTGGCTGCCGATGGCCTTGGCGCCCTGCAAATCACCCCGCTTGATCAGCTGCGCCATCTCCACCGGCACCAGGCCCGCCGGGCAGGCGGTGACACACTTGCCACAGCGGATGCAGGGGGACTCCGGGCCATCGTTGATCTCGGAGGCTGTCAGCGCCAGCACACCGCTGCTGCCCTTGACGACCGGTGCGTGCACTGACGGCAAGGGCGCGCCCATCATGGGGCCCCCGCCAATCAGCAGGGTCGGTACCGGGTGCAGCCCGCCACAAAATGCCAGCAGGTCTTCTACCGAGGTGCCCAGCAACACCTCCACATTGGCCGGTTCACGCACACCATAACCAGACACCGTCACCACGCGGCTGATCAGCGGTTCACCACGCCGGATGGCGCTGCTGACGGCGCGTGCGGTGGCCACGTTGTGTACCACGGCACCGACCTCGGCGGTCCGTTTGTCAGCCGGGGTTTCACGCCCGGTCACGGCCAGCAGCAGGTGTTGCGCCGATCCCATGGGGAAACGGGTTGGAACCGTCACCACACGGATGCTGCCGTCGGCTTTGGCGGCTTCGCGCATCGTTTTCAGCGCCTTGGTCTTGTTGCCTTCAATGGCAATGATGATGTGTTCTACCGCCAGTGCGTAGGCCATGATGCGAACGCCGTCAACGATCTCGTGCGCCGCTTCGCGCATCAGTCGGTCGTCGCAGGTGATGTAGGGCTCACACTCCGCCCCGTTGATCACCAGCGTGTCAATGCTGTGCTTGTAGCGCATGTCGAGCTTGACGGCCGAAGGAAACGCAGCGCCGCCCAGACCCACAATGCCCGCCGCCGCCACGCGCTCACTGAGTTCCTTGGGCGTCACGGGCAGGGGAAAGTCGGCGGTGATGGGTGTGATGAGTTCGGCCCAGCGGTCCTGACCATCGGCCTCAATCACCACGGTCGGCTGCGTCAGGCC
>CAISLL010000227.1 GCA_903886165.1 uncultured beta proteobacterium
GCCCGAGGCCTTGTTGTACTCGGCCGCCCACTTCGCATAAATGGGGGCTGGAAACGTGGCACCGGCACCGGTGATGCTTTGGGCACTGGCGATGTTGCCAAGGGTGGTTACGCCAAAGAAGGCCAGCGCAGTGGTCGCCAAAATCGATTTGATGGGGTTTGTCTTCATGAGAATCCTTCAGTTGGTAAAGCCTTTGAGAACCGGGATTGATTCAACAGAACGTAATTTACGACAGTAATATGTCAGGCGTGTGACAACTATCGCCAAGCCGCCCTGAAGCCCGCAGGGTGGGCGTTTCATTTGTGGGAAAGCCTCAAGACTTGCGAAAACCTTGCGTTCAGACCCGCACGTGCCATTTGAAATGCTATGCTGGCATCCATGACCGACACAAAAATGACCGTGCAAAAAAGCAAGCGCCTGGCCGCAGTCGACCTGGGCTCAAACAGCTTCCGACTTGAAATCGGGCGCATCGAACACGGTCAGTTTTACCGCACTGAATACCTCAAGGAAACTGTACGCCAGGGCAACGGGCTTGACGACAACCGCAATCTGACCCCGCAATCCATGCAACGCGGCTGGGATTGCCTGGCCCGCTTTGGTGAACGACTGGCAGGCTTTGCAGAAACCGAGGTCCGAGCCGTGGCCACACAAACCCTGCGCGAAGCCCGAAACCGCGACGAGTTTCTGGGGCCGGGGATGAAAATGCTGGGTTTCCCGATTGACGTGATTTCAGGTCGCGAAGAGGCCCGATTGATCTATCAAGGCGTTGCACAAGCCTTGCCAAACACCCAGGAACGACGGCTGGTCATAGACATCGGTGGGCGATCTACCGAATTGATATTGGGCCAGGGGCATCAGCCCATACAAATGGAGTCTTACCGGGTAGGGAGCATCGCCTGGTCGATGCGCTATTTCACTGACAACCAATTTACAAAGCGCTCGTTCCAGGTTGCCGAGATTGCTGCCAAAGCGGTGCTGGATGAGGCGCTGATGATTTACCCGCGCGACCAATGGGACACAGCCTATGGTTCAGCCGGCACAGTCAACGCGGTGGTTGACGTGCTGGTGGCGGCCGGATGGCCTGCCGGATCCGTCACCCAAGAGGGACTGGACTGGCTGCAAGACAAACTCCTGCTTGCGCAAAATGTTGACCGATTGAAGCTGGCAGGCATGCGGGAAGACCGCAAAGCGATCATCGGTGGCGGTTTGAGTGTTCTGAGGGCGCTGTTTGATCTGCTGGGCATCAGGCGCCTGGAGCAGGCCAGCGGAGGTTTGCGGCATGGTCTTTTGCAGGACATGTTCGGCAATGGTCAACAACACATTGACTTGCGCGACCATTCCGTGGAACGCCTGGCCGCCAAGTTTGGCGCCGATCCGGTCCATGGACAGCGTGTCGGGAGGGTTGCCAATACCCTCTTCAAGCAAGTGGTGGTCGGTACCGCCGATCAGCGGGTGACCCGAAAACTGACCTGGGCGGCACAACTTCACGAGATTGGCAGCCATATTTCGCACAGCGACAGCCACAAACACGGCGCCTACATTCTTGACAATGCCGATGCCATGGGGTTTGCACTCACCGAATTACACAAACTGAGCCAACTGGTGCTGGGACACCGGGGCAAACTGCGCAAGCTGGAGGCAGATTTTGAAGACGCGATGTTTGTCCAACAGTTGTTGGTGTTACGCGCCGCGGTCGCCCTGTGCCATGCCAGACGCGACCCGGACCTGAAGGGCGTGAGCCTTCTCAGGGACGCCAAAAATGCGCGGCAATTCAAGCTAAAACTGTCCAATGGATGGGTCAAAGCCTACCCGCAGTCTGCCTACCTGTTGAACGAGGAAAGCGTGGCTTGGCAAAAAACGCCCTGGTCTCTGGAAGTCGTGGTCGGCTGATCCATAGGCTCTAGACTTTGGGCTTGTCACTGTGAGACACGTCGAAGCCATCGGCAACATACGCCGGGCCCTTCATCAACCACACAATGATGCAGCCAATGCCCACTGTCAACACCGCAGTCCAGATGAAAATCCCCAGCCCGATCATGACGAAGTCAAAGGTCTGAATCTGATGCTCGATCTCTCCCGCCGTGCCTTGATTGAACAGCAAGCGGCCCAAGCCCGCCAATGCAGCTGGCAACACGGTACCGGCGAGCAGCACGCTGGGCAGCATCCGCAGCAAACGCACCTCAAAACCATAAGGCGTCCGCCGGTAACCTGGAAGTTTGGTGAGCCAGTTCATGCGACATTCTAGGCACCATCCGGATCCGGTCATTCAACAGGGTTTTTGTTTCAGGCCCAGCTGAAATCTGGTCCGACATACGCCATCAAAGCCACTTTTGCAGGAACTGGGCTTGACCCATGTCAGGATCGAGCTGGTAATCGTCAAAACCCAATCGTCGATACAGTTTTTGTGCAGACAGGTTGCCGGCGAGCACTTCCAGAGTGAGCTTGCAAGCCCCCCTTTCTTTGGCCAGCGCTTCAACCTTCAACAGCATGTACTCGCCCAGACGCCGCCCACGGTGAGAGGCAGCCACCACCACGTCATGCACATTCACCAGTGGCTGGCAGGCAAAAGTGGAGAAACCTTCCACACAGTTGATCAACCCAACCGGTAGTCCACCATGTGCGTCATCAAACGCCAGCACGCTGAACATGCTGGGGCGCGCCCTCAATGCAGCAGGCAAATGCTTACGCGCGAAATCAGACAACGGTTCTGCTCCACCCATCGGGTCACGCGCGTAGCTGTCAAGCAAGTCCACCAGGGCGCTGATGTGTTGCGGGTGTGAATAATCCGCCTCACAGATGCGAACATCGGTCTGCATGGACGGTCAGCCCTCAACCACTGATCGTGCGGGCAATGCGCTGGGCGCAGGCCTCGGCTTGTGCGCCGTCACGCGCCTCCACCATGACACGCAATAAAGGCTCCGTGCCACTGGCGCGAATCAACACACGACCGGCTTGCCCAAGCTCCGCTTCCACGGCGCGGGTTTCTGCTTCCAGGTTCACACTTGCCTTCCAGTCCTGCCCGGGCTGCAAACGGACATTGACAAGCGTTTGCGGAAACAAGGTAACGTCGCTGAGCAAGTCCGCCAGGCTCCTGCCGCTGCGCACACTGGTTTGCAGCACTTGCAAGGCAGAAATCAACCCATCGCCGGTGGTGTGTTTGTCCAGCGCCAACAAATGACCGGAACCTTCACCCCCCAGCAGCCACTGGTTTTTCTCCAGTTCTTCGAGCACATAACGGTCGCCGACTTTGGCGCGGACAAATTGCACACCGCGTGCCTTGATCGCCACTTCCACCGCCATATTGGTCATCAAGGTACCCACCACGCCCGGCACAGGCTCGTTTCGGCGCAAACGGTCATCGACCATCAGGTACAGCAACTCATCACCATTGAATAAGCGGCCATTCGGGTCCACGACTTGCAAGCGGTCGGCGTCACCATCTAGCGCCACACCAAAATCAGCCCTATGCGTCTTAACCGCAGCAATCAAGGCCTCGGGGTGGGTGGCACCCACCCCCTTGTTGATGTTAAGGCCATCCGGTGCGCAGCCAATGGAAATCACCTCAGCGCCCAACTCATGAAACACCTTTGGTGCAATGTTGTAGGCCGCACCATTGGCCGCATCAACCACAATGCGCAAGCCTTTGAGCGTCAGGTTATTGGCAAACGTGCTCTTGCAAAATTCAATATAACGCCCGGCAGCGTCATCCAGGCGACGTGATCTGCCCAGATTGGCAGAGTTCACCCAGACCGGCGCCGCCATCAGGGTGGTCTCCACATCCATCTCCCAGACATCTGGCAGCTTGGTGCCTTGCGCACTGAAAAACTTGATGCCGTTGTCGTCAAAGGGGTTGTGGCTGGCACTGATGACCACACCCAGCGATGCCCGCTGCGCGCGCGTCAGGTACGCCACGCCCGGTGTTGGCAAGGGGCCCAGCAACACCACGTCAACACCGGCAGAATTGAATCCGCTCTCCAGTGCGCTCTCCAGCATGTATCCCGATATGCGTGTGTCCTTGCCAATCAGCACCGTGGGCCGGGCTTCCGTGCGTTTGAGCACCCGACCCACCGCATGCGCCAGTTTAAGAACGAAATCCGCCGTGATTGGAGATTGCCCGACTGTGCCGCGAATGCCATCTGTACCAAAAAATTGCCTTGTCATTGTTGTTCCTTCACCTGTCGATCAACCAACCGACCATTATCGTACGGCTGCAAGCACCCGCAATGCCTGCACCGTTTCCTTCACGTCATGCACCCGCAGCACTGATGCGCCTCGCTCGGCCGCAAGCAGTGCAGCTGCCAGGCTGGGGGCCAGGCGCTCCCCCACAGGCAATGCGGCGGCTTTGCCGACAACCACCCCCATGCCTGCCAACGACGACTTGCGCGACCAACCCGCCATCAGGGGATAACCTGCCGTAAGCAGTTCGGTTTGGCGCGCCAGCAAGGAAAAATTTTGTGCCACGGTTTTGCCAAAGCCAATGCCCGGGTCCAGCACGATTCTGGCCTTTTCAACACCAACCCCTTCCAGATCATGAGCTACATGCTGTAAAAATAATAGTACCTGTGGTACCACATCTCCCTCCATCGGCTGCACCTGCATGGTCAGCGGTGCCTGATGCATGTGCATCAGGCACACACCGCAGCGTGGGTGCGCGGCAATCACGCGGGGCGCACTCATGCCTTGCGCCGGGCCTTGCCAGCGCAGTGCCCAGATGTCGTTGACGATGTCTGCGCCCAAATCCAGCACCACCTGCATCACCTGCGGCTTGTAGGTATCCACTGAAACTGGAACACCCAAACCCACTGCGGCACGAACCACCGGCACGATGCGCGCAAGTTCGTCCTCCTGACTTAATGGCAGCGCACCAGGGCGCGAAGACTCGCCTCCAATGTCCAGAATGTCGGCGCCATCCAGAATGAGTTGTTCGCAATGGCGAATGGCTGCGGCGACAGTGCGATGTTGTCCGCCATCAGAGAACGAGTCAGGGGTGGTGTTCACGATGCCCATGACCTTGGGCATGCTCAAATCAATTTGAAAACGGCTGGTTTGCCATGTCATCACAGGCCCCTTGCGATCATGGGTACAACTGCACCAAACTAAAAAAAACGGGGCCAGAGCCCCGTTTGCGATTGTGTTGCAAGCTCACGCGGCATGTGGCGCGGCATCAGTTTTGACCGCCGGAGAACCGCCGCCGGTGCCGCTGTCGGAGCCAGCCGGTGGAATGCGCGGTGACCAGTCTTTGGGTGGGCGCGGTGGTTTGCCTGCCATGATGTCATCCAACTGGTCGCTGTCAATGGTTTCCCACTCCAGCAAGGCTTTCGCCATCGCGTGCATCTTGTCACTGTGCTCTTCGATCAGGCGGCGCGCCAGTGCGTACTGCTCGTCAATGATGCGGCGAACTTCGGCGTCGACCTTCTGCATCGTCTCTTCGCTCATGTTGGTGGTTTTGGTGACCGAGCGACCCAAAAACACTTCACCCTCATTCTCTGCATACACCATTGGCCCCAAGGCAGCTGTCATGCCGTAACGCATCACCATGTCACGGGCGATTTGGGTCGCACGCTCAAAGTCATTGCTGGCGCCTGTGGTCATCTGGTTCATGAACACCTCTTCGGCAATGCGGCCACCAAACAGCATGCTGATCTGGTTGAGCATGAACTCCTTGTCATAGCTGTAGCGGTCTTGCGCAGGCAGGCTCATGGTGACGCCCAGCGCACGGCCGCGCGGGATAATGGTGACCTTGTGAACCGGGTCACACTTGGGCAGCAGCTTGCCAATCAAGGCGTGACCAGACTCGTGATATGCAGTGTTGCGGCGCTCACCCTCAGGCATGACCATGCTCTTGCGTTCAGGTCCCATGAGGATCTTGTCCTTGGCCTTCTCAAAGTCCTGCATCTCGACAGTGCGCGCATTACGGCGCGCCGCCATCAACGCCGCTTCATTGCACAGATTGGCCAGATCGGCGCCGCTCATGCCGGGTGTGCCACGTGCGATCACCGCGGCGTTCACATCAGGGCTCAAGGGGACCTTGCGCATATGCACATTCAAAATCTGCTCACGGCCACGGATGTCGGGCAGCGTCACATACACCTGGCGGTCAAAACGGCCAGGACGCAACAAAGCCGCATCCAGGATGTCTGGGCGGTTGGTGGCAGCCACCACAATCACACCCACATTGGTCTCAAAACCATCCATCTCGACCAGCATCTGGTTCAGGGTCTGCTCGCGCTCGTCATTGCCACCGCCCAAGCCAGCACCCCGCTGACGCCCCACCGCGTCAATTTCATCAATGAAGATGATGCAGGGTGCGTTCTTCTTGGCGTTGTCAAACATGTCGCGCACCCGCGAGGCGCCCACGCCGACAAACATCTCCACAAAGTCAGAGCCGGAAATACTGAAAAAAGGCACCTTGGCTTCACCGGCGATCGATTTGGCCAGCAGGGTCTTGCCGGTGCCTGGAGGACCCACAAGCAACAAACCACGTGGAATACGGCCACCAAGTTTCTGGAACTTGGCCGGATCTTTCAAAAAGTCCACGACCTCCTTGACTTCTTCCTTGGCCTCGTCACAGCCCGCCACGTCCGCAAATGTGACCGTATTGGTGTTCTCATCCAGCAGACGTGCCTTGCTCTTGCCAAAACTGAACGCACCACCCTTGCCGCCACCCTGCATCTGACGCATGAAATACACCCAGACACCGATCAACAACAACATGGGACCCCAACTCACCAGCAAAGTCATCAACAAGGAGCCTTCTTCACGGGGGCGCACGTCAAACTTGACGTCATTGGCAATCAGGTCACCGACCAAGCCGCGGTCAAGGTAAGTCGCCGTGGTGCGCACTTTGCGGTCGTCTGTGGTCACTGCCACGATTTCCGTGCCGCTTTGGCCTTCCTGAATGATGGCGCTCTTGATCCGGTTGCCGCGAACTTCCTCAAGGAAATCAGAGTAACCGAGGTAACCGGCACCTGCAGCCGGGCGGGTGTCGAATTGCTTGAAGACGGTGAACAGCACCATCGCAATCACCAACCAGACCGCAATTTTTGAAAACCATGGATTGTTCAAGCGAAACTCCAGTAAATATCCAAACGAAACACGTTATTAGGGCAGATTTTAGGCTTTTCAAACCACCCTGCCATCGGTATTGACACCTTCAGCCACAGCAGCTGCAAGGAAATCAGGGATTTTTCAAGGCCAAACCAATCAAAAACGTTTCAGACGAGCGGTCGCGCGAGGCTTTTGGCTTCAGCCGCTTGACCGTGACAAAGGTTTCGGTGAAGCGCTTGTACAAGGCGTCGTAGCTGCCCCCGTGGAAAACTTTGGCCACGAGCGCGCCATCTGGCTTGAGTTGCTCTTGCGCAAATTCCAGCGCCAACTCCACCAGATGCTCAATGCGCGCGGCATCGGCCGAACTGATGCCAGACAAATTGGGCGCCATGTCCGAGATTACCAAATCAGCCAACTGCCCCTGCATGTGATCCTTCAATTCGGTCAGCACGGCATCCTCACGGATGTCGCCCTGAATGAAAATCACGCCCTCGATCGGCTCCATTGCCAGCAAGTCAAGTGCGATGATGCGGCCATTGAGTTCGCCAACCGCTGCGCCACCGCCACCTGCTGCCGCTTTGGGCGACAGCTTTCGACGCACATACTGGCTCCAGGCGCCCGGCGTGGAACCCAAGTCCACCACCAACTGCCCGGGCTTGATCAAATGCAGGGTTTCGTCGATTTCCTGCAACTTGTAGGCGGCACGGGCACGGTAGCCATCTTTTTTGGCGAGTTTGACATAGGTGTCATTGACGTGGTCGTTGAGCCAAGCACGGTTGACTTTGCTGCTTTTAACTGCTGATTTCATGTTCTTGAATGTGTTGGGGACATGACAACTTCAATTGCTGCTGTCAGAAAAATGAGCCCGCCCCAAGAAGTGGCAGTCTCGCCGATAATAGATCCATGCCTCAAATACTAATGACCCCTGCCCAGCGCAAAGCCCACCGGGCCGACGCCCACCACCTCGACCCCGTGGTCATGATTGGCGGCGATGGCCTGACCAACGCCGTCAAAAAAGAAACCGAGGCTGCCCTGAATGCCCACGGCCTGATCAAGGTGCGCGTGTTCTCTGATGACCGCGCCGCCCGCGAAGCCATGCTTCAAACCCTGGCCGATGAACTGAACGCCGCGCCGATTCAACACATTGGCAAATTGCTGGTGCTTTGGCGACCCCTTCCCGAACGGGAAAAGACCGCTGGCGAAGACCGCTTGCCCGGTCCACGCGATGTCAAGGTGCTCAAGTTCAGCAAACGCGGCGGCCAGCGCCCCGAAGTCAAGACCCTTCGCGTCTTGGGTAACCAACGCCTCACCACCGGTGGCCAGATCAAACGTGCCAAGAAAAAACCTGTCAGTATCAAAAAACGTAACCAGGACTGACCGACTGCAAATGCAAATGCATTTGCCGTAACGCCCTCATTTTGCCCGCCGGGTCATGCGTCAGCCTTGCCGGCAGTCAACTTCCAAAACGTCACGCTGGCACACAGCCACTGCAATCCATACATCACGGTGCCGACACTGTGCCACAGGCGCAGTTCCTGCCGGGCGACGATGCGCGGTGCCACGGCAAACTCCGACAGCAGCGCCAGCAACATGCCAAATGCGATAAATAATATAGCGCTTTGTGCTTTATCTATAAGGGCTAAAGGCTGATTTGATCTAAAAATCATCAACAGCAGCAGGCCGCAACCCACAGCAACCCAAGTCAATGCAGCAAACAACCTGGCCGCCATGGCCCCCGC
>CAISLL010000228.1 GCA_903886165.1 uncultured beta proteobacterium
CCACCCTGGCCGACTTTGACCCGCTGCAGCGCGAGCGCCTGCGCTCGGTCATTGCCAACAACCCGCGTAGCGACAAATCCCTGGTGGGCTTGACTGATGAGCAGCTCGAAGGCGCTTTGTCGCTCACGGTTACCCGTGCCGGTGTGCGTCACCCCACCTTGCTGGGCCTGCTGCTGATTGGCCGCACCGACAGCTTGCGCCGTCTGGTGCCCATGCACGAGGTGCTCTTTCAGGTGCTGGACGGCACCCGCGTCAAAGTCAATGAAGGCTCGCGCGCAGCCCTGATTGAAATGGTGGAGTGGCTGGATCTGCTTTCACGCGGGGTCAACACCGAGCAGGAATTCAACGAAGGTCTGTTTCGCATTGGCATTGCCCGCGTTGAGGTGGATGCCCTGCGCGAAGCCATCAACAACGCGCTGGTTCACCGTGACTACGCCCGCCGTGGCCCGGTGCGCGTCTGCTGGCAAAAAAATGATCTCATCATCAGCAACCCCGGCGGCTTTGTGGAGGGTGTGACGCTTGCGAACCTCTTGACCACCGAGCCACGCCCGCGCAACCCGGCGCTAGCCGATGCCTTCAAGCGCCTGGGCCTGGTGGACCGCACCGGCCGCGGTGTGGACATGATCTACACCAGTATGCTGCGCTTTGGCCGACCGGCGCCAGACTATTCGCAGTCCATGCCCGACCTGGTCAAGCTCAGCATCAACACCGAGCCCGCTGACCTTGCTTTTGTGCGCATGGTGTTGCAAGAAGAGGCGCGCCAAAACGGGGCCTTGCCTTTCGAGACGCTCATGGTGCTGACCGTCTTGCGCGAAGCCCGGCGTATGAGTACGGCCGATCTGGCGACCCATTTGCATTGCTTACCCTTGCAAGCCAGCAAACTGATTGAGCCGCTTGCTGAAGTGGGCCTCGTCCAGGCGCACGGCACGGGTCGTGGCCGCCAATACACACTGAGTCCGCAGGTTTACAAGCAGTTGGGGCAAGGGCTGGAATACGCGCAACAGGCAAGGTTTGACGAACTGCAGCAAGTGGAATTGATCCGCAACTTGCTGCGTCAGCAAACTCGAATCAAACGCGAAGATGTCATTTCACTATGCCGTTTGAGCCCGCGCCAGGCCAAACACAAGCTCGATCAAATGGTGACATCTGGCTTGCTGGAACGCCACGGGGAAAAGCGGGGTAGCTACTACACCATCGCAGTCTCCCCGCCATCATCTGGCTCAACCTAATAACACCAAACAGCACTTAATGACATTCATTGAAATTGCAAACCATTGAATTAATTGAATATTCTTAAAATTAAAGACAAATTCGTCGACGAATATCAACATTAACCACCCATGGCCAAACTCGACTTCCCCAGCTTCCAAAAGTACCTGTCAGCCTTTGACTTCCCCCGGCTGTTTGCTGACGTACTGGGCTGGAACCATGCCAGTTCGGATGCGGCCTGGGCCAGCGACGCGGC
Organism: uncultured beta proteobacterium; assembly: GCA_903886165.1. Lineage (GTDB taxonomy): Bacteria > Pseudomonadota > Gammaproteobacteria > Burkholderiales > Burkholderiaceae_C > Rhodoferax. The sequence goes on from CAISLL010000228.1 coordinate 1,466, forward strand.
GGGGGAAACGCCTTTTAGCCGTCGCACCGTAGCCGAGCTGGGCGGCGTGGTCGCCATTCAGGTGGTGGTGGATGGCGGTTGGCCTGATGAGCAGCAACGCCTGCGGGTGTGGAAACACATAGTCCATTCCCATGCTGAAAACCTGCTCATCTTTACCGACAAACAAACCGGCGCAAGCATGAGCCAGTGGTACTGGGTCAAGCGCGACAAACACCCCGAAACTGGCAAGCCCCGCCTGACATCGCGCCGCCATGAATACTTCAAGGGCCAGCCGGTCGACCTGTTTGCCAGCAAGCTGCAAGCCATGGTGGTGGAACTGTCTGAATTAGACACTTCCGGCCGCTTGCCCGTGCTGGAGGCCGCCCGCCGCATTGCTAGCGCGCTGGATGTAGAAAAAACCACCAAGAAGTTCTTCAACGCCTACCAGCAGCAGCATCTGGAACTGCACAAACACATCCAGGGCATCGACAACGAGCGCGACAAACGCTGGTACGCCAGCGTGTTGCTCAACCGCCTCATGTTTGTGTGGTTCATGCAGAAGAAGCTTTTTTTAAACGGTGGTGATGCTGACTACCTGCGCACTAAGCTGAGCGAGAGCACCCAACGCGGCCCGGAACGCTTTTTTGGCGAATTCCTCAACGCCCTATTCTTTGAAGCCTTCGCCAAGCCCGAAATTGACCGCAAACCAGATGCCAAAGCGCTCACCGGTCAAGTGCCCTACCTCAACGGTGGGCTGTTCCTGCACCACAAGCTGGAACTGGACGCAGACCAGTCCCCGCGTGTCGGCATAACGCTGAATGTGGCTGATGCCGCGTTTGAAGGCATCTTTGAGCTGTTTGCCAGCTTCACCTGGCACCTCGATGACACGCCCGGCGGCGATGCCGACGAGATCAACCCCGACGTGCTGGGCTACATCTTTGAAAAATACATCAACCAAAAGGCCTTTGGTGCCTACTACACCCGGCCCGAAATCACCAGCTACTTGGCCGACCGCAGCATCCACAAACTGATCTTGGAGCGGGTCTATGAACCCGCACTTCCAGAGCTGGGCCTCAAAGAAGTCAAGTTCGACACCGTGCCCGACCTGCTGGCCCGCATGGACGCACGCACCGCATTGAAGCTGGTCAACGAAGTACTGCCCAGCATCACCATCCTGGACCCGGCGGTGGGCTCGGGCGCATTTTTGGTGGCGGCACTTAAAAGCCTGATCAACGTCTACTACGCCGTGGTGGGCCGCGCTGAATTGGGTGCCAGCTCGGAGTTGGAAAAATGGCTGAAAGCCATCAAAAAAGACCACCCCAGCGTGGGCTACTACATCAAGCGCCGCATCGTCACCGACAACCTGCACGGCGTGGACATCATGGAAGAGGCCTGCGAGATCGCCAAGCTTCGCCTCTTTCTGGCCATGGTGGCCAGCGTGCGCCGGGTAGAAGACCTGGAACCGCTGCCCAATATTGACTTCAACATCCTGCCCGGCAACTCGCTGGTGGGGCTGATGCGGGTGGATGAGCATGAGTTCGACGCAAAGTACCGACACGGTGACATGTTCCGCAAGAGTTTTCGTGAACTGGTCGATGAGAAAAACCGCAAGTTGGACACCTATCGCCACGCTGCCGAAGTCGTAGGAAAACACACGAACCTACGGGCATTGCGCGACGACATTGATGCGGCCATGCAAGAAGCCAATGGGATATTGAATGAGCTGGTGCATGACCAGTTTTCCGAGCTGAAAATCAAGTTTGAACAAGCGACTTGGGACTCGAAGAAAAATGACTTTGGCAAACCGGTAAAGCGTGCAGTCGTACGCCAAGACGTTGATGCGCAAACCCCGTTCCACTGGGGCTATGTGTTTGACGACATACTGCAGCGTCGCGGCGGCTTTGACGTGATTTTGGCCAATCCACCATGGGAAGGGTTTAAGCCACAGGCCAAAGAATACTTTTCGCCATTCTCGGAAAGTATCAGCAAGAAGAATATGTCGATCAAGGCATTCGAGGCGGAGCAGGAACGACTGCTGCTGGATGCCAATATTCGAGCGGGTTGGTTGACTTACTTGAGTCGCTTTCCGCACATGAGTGGCTACTATCGCAACGCAGCAGAATACCAATACCAATCAGCGGTTGTGGCAGGTAAGAAGACCGGGTCAGATATCAACCTCTACAAGCTGTTCACCGAACGCTGTTTTTCCCTTCTCAGAGAAGGGGGGCATTGCGGCATCGTAATTCCCAATGGCTTGTACAAAGACTTGGGTGCTACCGGGCTGCGCAACATGCTATTTGACCACACGCAAGTGGATGCGCTGATATCACTGTCCAATGAAAAATTCATCTTTGAAGAGGTCCATCACTCTTTTGGCTTGCTGTTCTTGAACTTCACCAAAGGTGGAAAGACCGAGAGTCTTCGGGCGACCTTTCGCATCAACCCCCGCGAAGCGATCAAGGCAGAAGACTTTGCACGATTCGTCGGCGATGAAGACAACTTCATCGAGCTGTCGGCCAAACTCATCGGATCAATGAATGCAGAGACGCGCTCGGTACTGGAATTCCGTAGCGCTACAGACGTGTCTATCGTTGAGAAGATGCTGAAGTTCCCATCGTTGGGTCAAGAGCTTGAAGGTGTGTGGAACTTGCGACTCACTCGTGAGTTCGACATGTCAATGAGCAGCAAAGCGTTCAAAACGGAGTTCGCTGGCAATCGCTTGCCGCTGTTCACCGGCCGCATGTTTAACCAGTTTGAGATCACCAAAGAACACTCCGGCTATTGGATCGACGAAGACGAGGGGCGTCGAGTGCTTCTTGGGCGAACAGCGGATACCGGCCAGCGCTTGGATTACCAGAGCTATCGTTGGTTGCACCGGCGCATTGCGCGCTCAACCGACACGCGTTCGCTGATATCCACCATCGCTCCACCGATGGTGTTCACCGAGGTAAACAGCACCACACTCAAGGTAATTGATAGCGGAATCAACGCGACCGAGCAGTGCTACTGGTGCGGGGTTGCCAATAGCATGGTGTTGGATTGGCTGCTCAGGCAGAGCATTACCACCACATTGAACATGTTTTACATCTACCAATTGCCAGTGCCGCGCTTGGCATCCACTGACTCACCCTGCACTAGCATTGCTGCTCGCGTAGCCCGCCTCATCTGCACCACCCCAGAATTCGACGACCTCGCCAAGTCAGTTGGCCTAAAGGGCTATCAAGACGGGGCCACCGACCCCACCGAACGCGCCAAACTGCGCGCCGAACTCGATGGCCTGGTGGCTCACCTCTACGGCCTGAGCGAAGAAGAATTTGCGCACATTCTGAGCACTTTTCCGTTGGTGACCGAGCCGGTCAAAATTGCGGCCCTGAACGCCTGGCGTGATGTTGAGAGAGGGTTAATTTCATGAAACTGCAAAGTGTGCGCGTGCGCAACTTCAAAGCCATTGTTGATAGCAAAACCGTGAAGTTGGGGCCGCTCACGGCCTTTATTGGCAACAATGGGGCGGGCAAGTCCAGCTTGATTGAGGCGCTTGAGACCTACCAAAGCATCGTGCGGGATGGGCTGGACATTGCCATGCAGCGCTGGCTGGGCATAGAGCATGCGCGGCACAAAGGGCAGGAGGTTCGGCAGCGGCTGGGCGAGTCTGTCAACCCGATCCAGTTCCAGTTGTCGATGGGTGACAGTCCGCGTAAGTCGCGCCGTATCGAACTGGCCGTGAACAACGATCCTGCGGGCAACCGGATGATGATTTCCGCAGAGCGGATCTCCCGCAGCGATCGCACATGGTTGGAGCGTGAGCAGATAGTGGCAGCGCAGACATACAGCGCGGGCAGATCCATGCTGACCGTTCCTATTGACGAGTTTGCGCCGCTATCGAGCGACGTACTGTCCTGGCAATTTCTGACCATGAGCCCTGAGCGCATGGGCTTGCCGGTGCCCCAGCAACGCACGGACGGTGGCGTTCGCCTGGCGCATGACGGCTCCAATGTGGCGGATTTTTTGCTCGATTTGCGCCGGCAGGACACCCGTGCGTTTGATGGCATTGTGGAAACCATGGGCTATGTGTTGCCCTATGCCAAAGACATTCAGCCGTCGCTCACGTCGTCTGAGATTGAACGCAAGGCGTGGTTGCAGTTGACCGAATCCAACTTCAAGGTTCCCGGCTGGCTGCTTTCCACAGGCACTTTGCGCTTGCTCGCACTGCTGGCGTTGCTGCGCCACCCCAAACCACCACCACTGATCGTTGTGGAGGAAATTGAAAACGGCCTGGACCCGCGTAGCGTGCATTTGATCGTGGAAGAAATTCGCAATGCCGTGTTGTCCGGTGTGACGCAGGTGATTTTGACGACGCATTCACCGTACCTGCTGGACTTGCTGACACTGGAGCATTTGGTGGTGGTGGAACGCGACAAGCGGGGGCATCCGCATTTTTTCAGACCTGCAAGCCAAGACAAATTGCAGCGCTGGGCCACTGAGTTTGCCCCGGGAAAGCTCTACACCATGGGTAACTTGACGGGGTTAATCGCATGACGATAGGTTTCATATTCGAGTGTGGTCCGCAAGGTGCAGACAAGCAGGTGTGCGAGTACTTGGTTGGTGAAATGTTCCCCGGCATCACCTGCCAATCCATTACGCTGGACAACAAACCCAACTTGCTTGCGAACGCGCCAACAGCTGCGCGATCCTTGCTCGCAGACGGATGTGAGCGCGTGCTGATCATTTGGGATTTGCGGCCCGCATGGCCTGACAAGGCTGGCAAAGCATGCCGAGCCGCAGAACGCCAAGCCTTGTTGGACGCTTTGGCTAAAGAGGGTCTACAGGCTGCGCCGGTTTACCTTGTGTGTGTTGAGCAGGAGTTTGAGAGCTGGCTGATGGCAGATGAGGCCAAGTTGTCGGCTTTTCTATCCACCCCAACGCACGAATACAAAGTGCCCAGGGTCAGGCGACCTGACCGTGAAAAGAACCCCAAGTCATTGGTCATGAAGCATTTTCAAATGGCTTTGGGCAGGAATTATGAAGACCGTGTGCATGCCATCAAGGTCATGCGGACCAACCCACCACCCAATTGGGCCAAGTTGCGGCGGTCTGATTCGTTTGCGCGGTTTGAGGCTAAATTAGCTGTTGACCAGCCATGATGACTTACCTCGCCCGACCATCATCGCGAATGCAGTTCGCCACCCATTATTTTCAGATAATATTTATGGAAATTGCTGCTAGCCCCATATGAAATAATCACAAGGAGCTATGACAAATGTAGCAATAAAAACCGCAACAACCCAAGTCAAATCCTGCATACCCGATCAATTGGCATCAACTCATGATTAACATATCCCTCGCCCAATCTGCCGACCGCATCACAGCGCTGCTGCCAAGTTAACTTGCGTTCGGATCGCCAAAAAGCTAGCGCTAAAAACAACCGATTTGCTGAATTTCATTATCTTCAGGCTCAGATAATGAAATGAAAAATGCATAAAAATCGTTTTTTTTCAACAACTTAATGAACACTTCATTATCTTTTGCTGGATAAATAACCATCTTTTACGCCAATTCATACACGCCCCATATGCATCGTGTTTGACACCGGGCTACAGCTGAAATTTCCCGCCAAAACTGTAACGCATGCCGGGGTACACCAGCCGCACCAGGCTCGCCACATGGGGGCCGCTGACGGTGCTGCGTGTCATCACCAGACACGGTTCGCCGCGTTTTAGCCCCAGGCACTTGGCTTCGTGGGCGCTTGCCAGTGTGGCTTCGATCGAATAACTGGCTTCGGTGAGCGGCGCGTGTTCCAGCAGGTAGCGGGTGGGGGTGGTGGCGGCAAAGTCTGCCTGCAAGTAGTCTGGCACGGCGGCAGGGTTCACATGCCGGTCTTCCAGCTGGATCGCCACCCCATCTTCATAATGCACCAGCACCGAGTGAAACACCTTGGCGCCGGTGTGCAGCTTCAGCGTGCGCGCCAGTTCGGCAGGGGCGCGCAGACTTTCCACCTTGAGCACCTGTGTGCTGTGGCTGTGCCCGCGCGCCAGAATTTCGTCGTGAATGTCGCGAATTTCCAGCGTGCTGGAGATGCGGTGCAGTTGCGCCACCACCGTGCCCGAGCCCTGCACCCGGCTCACCACACCTTCCACTGCCAGTTCTTTCACGGCGCGATTCACCGTCATGCGACTGACACCAAACTGCTGCTGCAAGGCCGCCTCGCTGGGCACGTTGTCGCCAGGCCGCCAGACGCCGGTGGTGATTTGCTGCTTGATGAAGGCTTTCACCTGTTCATAAGCCGGCAGCGCGCGGGTCAATAGGGTAGACGTCATGAGCGTGAATTTAGCGCATCAGCGGCTGCCATGGCTGGCAAGGGTTTACCCTCTGTTGTGCAAGTTGTATAGACAACTATAGAATTGCGGCACATTCTGCCAACCCGTTCATCCTGGAGACATTCATGGCCAATCCCTCTACCCTGCCGTTTGCCAACGCCCTGTCCCGCCCGGTGCGCGCGCCGCGTGGCAGCACGCTCAGCTGCGCCAACTGGCAAATTGAAGCCGCTTACCGCATGCTGCAAAACAACCTCGACCCAGAGGTGGCCGAGAACCCGGATGCGCTGGTGGTCTACGGCGGCATTGGCAAGGCGGCGCGTAACTGGGCCTGTTTTGACGGCATTCTGGACAGCCTGAAAAAGCTGAAGGCCGATGAAACCCTGCTGGTGCAATCCGGCAAACCGGTGGGTGTGTTTCGCACCCACAGCGGCGCGCCCCGGGTGCTGATCGCCAATTCCAACCTGGTGCCCAAATGGGCCAATTGGGAACATTTCAATGAGTTGGACCGCAAGGGCCTGATGATGTACGGCCAGATGACGGCTGGCAGCTGGATCTACATCGGCTCACAGGGCATTGTGCAAGGCACCTATGAGACCTTTGTGGAGGCCGGTCGCCAGCATTTTGGTGGTGACCTGGCTGGCCGCTGGGTGCTCACCGCAGGTTTGGGTGGCATGGGTGGCGCGCAGCCGCTGGCTGCCACATTCGCCGGGGCCTGTTCACTCAACATCGAGTGCCAGCAAAGTTCCATCGATTTCCGCCTGCGCACCCGCTATGTGGACGAACAGGCCACCGACCTGGACGACGCGCTGGCGCGTATTGCCAAGTACACTGCCGCAAAAAAAGCCGTTTCCATCGCTTTGTGCGCCAACGCGGCAGACGTGATGCCAGAACTGGCGCGCCGCGCCAAGGCGGCTGGTGAAGCCGGCAAACTGGCGCGCCCTGACATCGTCACCGACCAGACCTCCGCGCACGACCTCATCAACGGTTATCTGCCCAGTGGATGGACAGTGGCGCAATGGAAGGCCGCGCAGCAAGACCCGTCGCAACATGCAAGGTTGACCCAAGCAGCTGGCGAGTCCTGCGCCGTGCATGTGCAAGCCATGCTCGATTTCCACGCCATGGGCATTCCGACGGTGGACTACGGCAACAATCTGCGCCAGGTGGCCAAGGATTTTGGTGTGGCCAACGCGTTTGACTACCCCGGCTTTGTACCCGCCTATGTGCGCCCGCTGTTTTGCCGCGGCGTGGGTCCGTTCCGTTGGGTGGCCTTGAGTGGCGACCCTGAAGACATCAAGAAGACCGATGCGAAGATGAAACAACTCTTCCCTGACAACGCCGGTCTGCACCGCTGGCTCGACATGGCGCAGGAGCGCATCGCCTTCCAGGGCCTGCCGGCCCGCATCTGCTGGATTGGCCTGGGCGAACGGCACCTGGCCGGGCTGGCCTTTAATGAAATGGTGGCCAGTGGTGAACTCAAAGGCCCGATCGTCATTGGCCGCGACCACCTCGACAGCGGCTCGGTGGCCTCCCCGAACCGCGAAACCGAAGCCATGCTGGACGGCAGCGACGCGGTGAGTGACTGGCCGCTGCTGAACGCCTTGCTCAATACTGCGAGTGGCGCCACCTGGGTCAGCCTGCACCATGGCGGTGGTGTCGGCATGGGTTACTCGCAACATGCGGGTGTGGTCATCGTGGCTGACGGCACGCCTGAGGCTGCCGGCAAACTCGGCCGCGTGTTGTGGAACGACCCCGCCACCGGCGTCATGCGCCACGCCGACGCGGGCTACGACATCGCTGAACAATGCGCCAGGATGCAGGGGCTGAACTTGCCCATGAAAGGACTCTGACATGACCACACTTTGCATTCAACCCGGCCAGCTGACACTGGACCAATTACAAGCCATTCACACGGGTGTGCTGCAACTCGCCTTGCCCGAATCCAGCCGCGCAGCCATTGCTGCCAGCCAACAAGTGGTGCAACGCGCGGCCGACGGAGACGCGCCGGTGTACGGTGTCAACACCGGCTTTGGCAAGCTGGCCAATCAGCGTATCAGCAAAGCCCAGCTGGAAACCCTGCAGTTAAACCTGATTCGCTCGCACAGTGTGGGGGTGGGCGAACCGCTGGCGCCGGAGATCATGCGACTCATGATGGCACTGAAAGCGGCCAGTCTGGCACGTGGGTATTCGGGCGTGCGCCAGGTGGTGGTCGACACGCTGCTGGCAGTGCACAACGCCGGGCTCACGCCCTGGGTGCCGCAGCAAGGTTCGGTCGGCGCTTCTGGCGACCTGGCCCCGTTGGCACACATGACGCTGGCGTTGATTGGTGAAGGCGACATGCTGGTCAACGGCCAGCGTGTGCCCGCGCTGCAGGCCTTGCAGCAAGCCGGCATTGCGCCGCTGACGCTGGGTGCCAAAGAGGGCCTAGCCTTGATCAACGGCACGCAAACGTCCACCGCGCTGGCATTACACGCCCTGCTGAGTTTTGAGCCGGTGCTGGAAGCCGCGCTGGTGATCGGCGCGCTCACCATTGACGCGGCCCGTGGCAGCGACGGCCCGTTTGACCCGCGCATCCATCTGCTGCGCGGCCAGCCGGGGCAAATTGACGTGGCGCAGTATTACCGTGCATTGCTCAAGGGCAGTGTCATCCGCAACTCGCATCTGGACGGGGACGACCGCGTGCAAGACCCGTATTGCCTGCGCTGCCAGCCCCAAGTGG
>CAISLL010000229.1 GCA_903886165.1 uncultured beta proteobacterium
ATTGAAACTGCATTCGTCACCGGGCCTGACACTGGCAGCGTCGGATTCGCCCGCCAGCAATGGCGGGCGCGGATTGAAACCGTAGTCGTCGGCTTCAGCCTGCATTTGCTCTTGATTCGCCCGCCAGCAATGGCGGGCGCGGATTGAAACCGACCAGTTCCATACCATCGCTTGGTCACATGATGATTCGCCCGCCAGCAATGGCGGGCGCGGATTGAAACCAGATGATCCTCCAAGATCCGTTTAAATAACGCAGGGGATTCGCCCGCCAGCAATGGCGGGCGCGGATTGAAACTCTGACGTGATGTCCACGCAGCCACTGTGCATTGGATTCGCCCGCCAGCAATGGCGGGCGCGGATTGAAACCGGTGAGACGCTACCAGTGTCAGGCCCGGTGACGGATTCGCCCGCCAGCAATGGCGGGCGCGGATTGAAACAAGTTGTCTTGCGTCCACTGAGTAACTGCTGCGCGATTTATCCCCCATTCTGGCAAACCCCCAACCCACGCTGGACACGACTCTGACTGTTAGCATTTTTATTTTGCTACCCAACGGGAGCCATCGCACCATGCAAGACAGACAATGCAACAAGCCAGCGCGCTTGACGCACCCACTTCAATTCATCATTTTGTTGGCCCTTGGGCTGTCTGGAGCATCGACCATGGCCACTGAAGAACCCAAATTTGAACTGATCTCCAAGCATGACCACATTGAGCTGCGCCGTTACCCGGCCTTTGTGGTGGCTGAAACGTTTGTCGAAGGTGATATGGACGCGGCCTCAGGCAAGGGTTTTCGCGCCATTGCAGATTACATCTTTGGCAACAACGTGGCGGTGGGCGCGGCACTGGACAAGGCGTCAGAAAAAATCGCCATGACGGTGCCTGTGGCCATGGAACCCTTGCCTGCTGCCGGGCAAGCCAGCCAGACGCCGCAAGCCATGCAAGGCGCCAAGCGCTGGCGCGTGCATTTTGTGATGCCCGGCAATTACACCCTGAGCACACTGCCCAAACCCAACAACCCGGCCGTGCAGTTGCGTGCAGTGCCCGACAAAACCTGGGCGGTGCTGAGTTATTCGGGCTTCAACACCGAGGCTGGCGTCCAGCAGCGCAGCGATGAGCTGCTGGCGTGGCTGGCGGCCCAAAAAATGAAAACCGTTGGCAGCCCGCAGCTTGCCCGCTACAACCCGCCCTGGACCTTGCCCATGTTTCGCCGCAACGAAATCATGCTGGAAATTGAGTAGATTCAGGCAATTTCGTCAGGCCGTCCGCGCACCACCAGGTGACGTCGTCAATGCCGCGCACCACCTGGTAGGCCTCAACCACCACTTCAAGCAGCACACAGTGCGGGGCTTGTGTGAATGCCGCAAGGCCGGGGTGTTTTTGCAGGTGCAATCCCAGCACGGCGGCGTGCATTGCGGCATTTATTTCCTGCGCCCGGCCCACGGCACTCAGAATAAAACCGTCAGGCACACCGCTGTCACCTGTGCGGCTGCGTCCATCCATCAACACCGACACCCGCGGGTTTTGCATCAGGTTGGTGAACTTGCGGGTGTTCCGGTAGGTGGCAAACACCAGCCGTTGCCCTTCATCCAGCGCCGTGAAGGCGATCAAACTGGTGTGGGGTTGCCCGGCGCTTTCAGTGGCAAGCACGGCAAAACCAGTGGTGCCTAGCAAGGCCTGGATGCTGTCCCGGATGGATGTCGGCGAAGTCATTGAATACAAAGTGGGTCAGATTAAAAATATCTTCCCTGGATTCATGATGTCATCCGGATCGAGCGCCTGCTTGATGGCGCGCATCATTGCGACGGTACCCGAGCCAGTTTCTTCCACCAAAAATCCCATCTTGTGCAGCCCCACACCATGCTCACCCGTGCAGGTGCCGCCCAGTGCCAAGGCGCGGTGCACAAGTTGGTGGTTAAGCTGCTCGGCGGTGGCGCGCTCCGTGGCCGAATCGGGGTCGATCAAATAACCCATGTGAAAGTTGCCGTCGCCAACATGGCCGACCAAAAAGTAGGTCAGGCCACTTTGCTCGGCTTCGGCCACCGAGTCCAGCAGCGCATCTGCCAGGTGTGAGATGGGCACACAGGTGTCGGTGGTGATGGCCTTGCAGCCCGGGCGCGACTGGATGCCGGCAAAGTAGGCGTTGTGCCGCGCAGTCCACAGGCGCGTGCGCTCTTCGGGGGTGGCGGCCCACTCAAAGGTCTGGCCACCAAAATCACTGGCGATGCCTTGCACGGTTTCCACCTGTTCTTTGACGCTGGCGGGCGAGCCATGAAACTCCATCAGCAGCATGGTGCCCTCTCGCAATGTGAGTCTGGAGTGGGTATTGACCATGCGGATGGTATTGGCGTCGAGCAGCTCGCAGCGCGCAATTGGCACACCCAGCTGGATGACCTGGATGGTGGTGTTGACCGCGTCGGCCAGGCTGTCAAAGCTGCAGGTGGCGGCCATCACGGCCTCGGGCAGCGGGTAGAGCCTGACGGTCACTTCTGTGATCACTCCCAACGTGCCTTCACTGCCTACCATCAGGCGGGTCAGGTCGTAGCCCGCGCTGCTTTTTTTGGCGCGGGTTCCGGTGCGAATCACGTCGCCCTGTGCCGTGACTACCTCCAGCGCCAGCACGTTTTCACGCATGGTGCCGTAACGCACGGCGTTGGTGCCGCTGGCGCGGGTGGCCGCCATGCCGCCAAGGGTGGCGTCGGCACCGGGGTCAATCGGAAAGAACAGCCCGGTGGATTTGACCGCCTCATTGAGCTGCTTGCGCGTCACGCCGGGCTGCACTGTCACCGTCAAATCGTCGGCATTGATGCTCAGCACCTCATTCATGCGGCTCACATCCAGGCTGATACCGCCCTGCACCGCCAGCAGGTGCCCTTCCAGGGACGAGCCGACACCAAATGGAATCACCGGCACTTTAAACTGCGCAGCGAGCTTGACGGTGTCGCTTACATCCTGTGTGTTTTGCGCAAACACCACCGCGGCGGGCGGCGGCACGCTGAAGGCGGATTCATCACGTCCATGCTGCTCGCGCACCACCAGGGCGGTCGAAAACTGGGCGGCAAAACGGGTTTGCAGCGCCTCAAGCAGGGCTGGGGGCACGGCGCGAGCCTTGATTTCTGGCAGCAATTGCTGCGCCGGGGTGGGTGCGTTCATGGCCTGACTCCGTGATAATGGTTCATTATGAGACGCCACTGTACAACCGTATGAAGCTGCATGAATTGACCTACCTGGTGGTTGATGACCTGGAGCTGATGCGGGCTGTCACGGTGAACCAGTTGCGTGCCCTGGGCTGCGAAAAGATCAGGGTGGCGCGCAACGGCGCCTCGGCCCTGGAAATTCTGCGCAACAACAACATTGACGTGCTGTTGTGTGACTGGAACATGCCCGGGATGTCGGGGTTGGACCTGCTCAAGACGGTGCGGGCCGACCCCGATCTGGCCAAGTTGCCGTTTCTGATGATCACCGCCGAGGCCGAGCGTACCCGCATCGAAGAAGTGATCAACGCCGGGGTGAGTGGCCTGCTGGTCAAGCCCTACAACGCTGGCAATTTGAAATCACGCCTGGACAAAGTGCTGGCTGGGCAGCCGCGGCAGACCCGCACCACGGCGGGGCTTGCCGCGCCGGTAGCGGGTGGCGCCCAAAAGTTCAACCGTCGCGCCACCGACACCGCGCTGGCACCACCGCGCATTCTGGTGGTAGACGATTACCCGGTCAGCCTCAAACTGCTGGCGCATTTGTTCAAGGACGATTACCAGGTGCTTACCGCAAGCGACGGACCCTCGGCGCTGGCACTGTGCCGTGCCGACCCCATGCCCGACCTGTTGCTGATGGACGTGAAAATGCCCGGCATGGACGGCTTTGAGGTGGTGCGCCGTCTGCAGGAGCACCCTGAAACGGCCCAGTTGCCGGTGATTTTTGTCACAGGCGACACCGATGACGAAAGCCGGCGTCTGGGCATGGAGCTGGGTGCGGTGGACTTTGTCTCCAAAACCACCGACCCCAAGGCGCTGCGCGCACGGGTGCGCAACTTCGTCAAATTCATCGACTTGCGACGCCAGTTGCAGGCCGATTTTGACGCCATGCTGGACGTCAACCAGGTGCGCCAGGACGCCGAGAACACCACCCGCCATGACATCAAGGGTTCCATGGCAGGCATTGTGGGCATGGTGCACAGCCTGGCGGAAGACAGCAGCATGGCGTCCAAACACGCCACACAACTGCGTCTGGTGGAGCGAACTGCCCAGCAAGTGATTGAAATCGTCAACCTCTCGGGTGAAATTTTCAAGATGGAGACCGGTAATTTCAAGCTTTCGGCGGTACCGGTGAATGTAGGCGAGATCCTGCACCGTATCGTGGACGTGTCACGTGACGTGTTTTTCGACAAGGGCCTGACCATCGAGGTCGACACCGACACCCCGGTGGGCACCGAACTGCCGCAGGCGCAGGGGGATGCCAACTTGTGCTACTCGTTGTTTCAGAACCTGGTCAAAAACGCCTGTGAAGCGGCTCCGCCGGGTGAGCGGGTGGTGGTGGCGCTGTTTGACGAAAACCCGCTGCGTGTGCAAATCCGCAACCCCGGTGTGGTGCCGACAGAGCTGCGCGAGCGGTTCTTTGACAAATTCGCCAGCCACGGAAAAGACGGCGGCAGCGGCCTGGGCACCTATTCGGCGCTGATGCTGGCCAGGGCGCAACATGGCAACATCCAGATGGTCACCAGCGACGAGCGCAACAGCACCGAGCTCACCGTGACGCTGCCGCGCCTGATCTTTGATGCCGCCAAACCCGGTCTCTGACGACCCCACTTACTTCAACGAGGCAACACATGGGCAACCGACTGACACAAATTGCCACCCGCACTGGTGACAACGGCACCACCGGCCTGGGGGACAACACCCGGGTCTCCAAAAACAGCCTTCGCGTGCATGCCATGGGCGACGTGGACGAGCTCAACTCCCACATTGGCCTGCTGCTGTGCGAGGCCATGCCCGACAGTGTGCGCACGCTGCTGGTCGAGATTCAGCACCAGCTTTTCAACCTGGGCGGCGAACTGTCAATTCCGGGGTTTGAACTGCTCAAGCTTGATGCCGTTCTGGCACTCGACGAGGCGCTGGAAGTGCACAACGCGGCCTTGCCGAAGCTGCAGGAATTTATCTTGCCGGCTGGCACCCGGGCGGCCTCGCTGGCCCATGTATGCCGCACGGTGGCACGCCGGGCCGAGCGGGCGGTGGTGGCGTTGGGTGCGCAAGACGCCTTGAAAGACACGCCGCGCCAGTATCTGAACCGCTTGTCAGACCTGATGTTTGTGCTGGCCCGGGTGCTCAACCGGTTTCGCACCGACGGCAGCACCGGGGACGATGTCTACTGGCACAGCGAAAAGATGGCGCGCGACGCTGCCGTGTGAGACGGCCTTTCACTTTGAGTGGTGCGTCGCTGCTGTGGGTTGCGCAGATCCCAAAATGATAAATCGCCCTATGCGTTTTCTGTCCGCGTCGATGGCGCCACGCAGTGCGTCAAAGAGCGCGGGAAGTCGCTGAGCTTCGTCAAGGATCAGGCTTGCGCGGCTTTTTTCAAAATCACGTACAAGTGATCTTTGAGCGCCAGTTTTTCCTTTTTCAGCTGTTCAATCTGGACCGGTGTGCTGGGTTCGGTGTGTGACACCATGCGCTGAATCTGCTGGTCGAGCGCATTGTGCTGGTCAAACAAGCGCACGAAATGGCCGTCGGTGGATTTGAGTCGGGTGATTTGGTCGCGGTATTCAGGAAACATGCAATGTCCTCAAGTTGAAGCGGGGGGAGTTGTCGCTTGCACCAGCCCCGACTTTACCCTACACCGGCGCACATCCGGGACCATTTTGCACTATATTATATATAGCTATGATCGCATATATATAAAGGGTCAGAGCGTAAAATTACTGAAATTAGGTAATTATTTCTGGGCCAACACCGCGATGGTGATGCGTGACACGCAGGTGGGCTCACCGGCATCGTTGACCATGTCGATTTGCCAGACTTGGGTGCTGCGTCCAATGTGCACCGGCCGGGTGGTGCCGGTGACCCAGCCGCTTTTTGCACCGCGCAAATGGTTGGCATTGATGTCCAGCCCGACGGCCTGGTGGCCTGGCGCGCAGGCGTGGTTGGCCGCTGCCGAACCCAGTGTTTCAGCCAGCACCACACTGACGCCACCATGCAGCAGGCCAAAGGGCTGGCGCGTGTGTGCGTCCACCGGCACACGGGCGGTGATGAAATCGTCACCCACTTCCAGAAATTCAATCCCAAGATGCGACACCGCCGTGTTGAGGCTGGTGCGGGTGAGTTCGGCCACCGAGATTGCTTGCTGCCAGATGCGCATGAAGGTTTTCCAAAAACAGTGTGGTCCCCACTATAGCAAGTGCAGCTGTGTCGCCTGGCAGCAGCTACCATGCGGTTCTGATTTTTTTCCTGGTGGTGCACCGGTTGCCTGCCACCGCAAGATAACCGAGCACAGAGAGATACCCAAAGATGTTTTGTTACCTCACCGTTCCCGTCACCGCGTTCGCGCAAAACTGTTCACTGGTCTGGTGCGACCAGACCCTGAAAGCCGCTGTGATTGACCCCGGTGGCGACCTGGATCTGTTGCTTGCTGAAGTGGCCCGGTTGGGTTTAAAGCTGGAGCAAATCTGGCTGACCCATGCCCACATTGACCACGCCGGTGGCACCGGCGAGTTGGCCGGGAAGCTCGGCCTGCCCATCATCGGCCCGCACGAGGCCGACCAATTCTGGATTGACGCCTTGCCCGAACAAAGCAAGATGTTTGGCTTTCCGCCCGCCAAATCCTTCAAGCCAACACGTTGGCTGCATGACGGTGACAGCGTGACGGTTGGTGAATGCACACTGATGGTGCGGCACTGCCCGGGCCACACGCCCGGCCATGTGGTGTTTTACAGTGCAGAGGCCAAACGGGCCTTTGTCGGGGATGTGCTGTTTGCCGGATCCATTGGCCGCACCGATTTTCCGCAAGGCGACCATGACACCCTGATTGCCAGCATCAAAAACCGTCTGTGGCCGATGGGCGACGACACCGTGTTCATTCCTGGCCACGGCCCCGAAAGCAGCTTTGGGCGGGAGCGGCGCAGCAACCCCTATGTGGCGGACCGGTGACGGTCCTGGCACAGATTTACGCGCGGTGACAGTCGTCGGTTTGGCGTGTCGCAGGATGAGGCTATGTCAAAATATTGCGGATGAACACTATCCACTTCCCTCATGATTGCGTTAGCAGCTGGCGCAAATCAGCCCATCGTTTCACCTTGCTGGCCGCTTGCTGGAGCTTTTCAATAGCCGCAGCGGCTGCAGAGGTCAAGGTGCTCAGCGCAGAGGCTTTCATGCCAGTGGTCACCGCTATGGCGCCCACGTTCGAGAAGCGCACAGGGGACAAATTGGTGGTGGTGAAGGACACCGTCGCCGGAGTTGACAAGCGCATCCGCGATGGCCAAGACTTTGATCTGGTTATCCTGCCGCCAGCAATGCTTGAGGCGCTCGGCAAGCAAGATGTGATTTCCGCCGGTTCCATCACTCTGCTCGCCAAGGTCGTGGCGGGCAAGCAAAACGGCACTGTCTACGCCGGTGCTCTCGCGTCCTGGGCGGCTGAATCCCATCCCGCGTTGTCATTGCTCATCTTGCTGGCCAGCGAGGACACACAACTAACGCTCAAAGACAAGGGCATGGCAGCACCGTAACCTGTGGTTTGCACCTTGCTGAATCACGATGCGGGCGCGTGTTTGGAGACATTCGTCAGTCCGCAGCTTGCAGCGAAGCAAAAATTTTTGACGCAAAAAAGCCCGGGCGATGCCGGGCTTTTTCAGCGGTTGGGAAGCAATGGCTACATCACGCCCAACATGCGCGGGAACCACAAGCTCAGGCCCGGCCAGTAGGTGACCACAACCAGGAAACCCAGCATCGACAGCAGCCAAGGCCAGACCGCCACGGTGAGTTCGGTGATACCCATCTTGGTGATGCCCGACGCCACATACAGGTTAAGCCCCACCGGTGGGTGGCACATGCCCACTTCCATGTTCACCACCATGATGATGCCAAAGTGCACCGGGTCAATGCCCAGTTTCATGGCGACCGGGAACAAAATGGGCGCGAAGATCAGCACGATGGAGGACGGCTCCATGAAGTTTCCTGCCAGCAGCAGGATCACGTTCACCGCCAGCAGGAAGGTGATCGGGCCCAGGCCGTTGCCTATCATCCAGTCGGCCAGGGCCTGCGGGATGTTTTCGTTGGTCATGATGAAACTGAACAGCACCGCGTTGGTGATGATGTACAGCAGCATGGCCGACATGTTGGCGGAGTTCAGCAGCACACGTGGCACGTCCTTGAGGCCCATGTCCTTGTAGACAAACACCGCCACAATGAACGCATACACCGCACTCATGGCCGCCGCTTCCGTTGGTGTGAACATGCCGGTGTAGATACCACCCATCACGATCACGATCAGCAACAAGCCCCAGGCCGATGCCTTGAAGGTCTTGAAACGCTCGGCCCAGGTGGCCTTGGGCAGGCGCGGGTAGTTGAATTTTTTAGCGCGGTACCAGGTGACGCCACCCAGGACTGCCGCCAGTGCCAGACCCGGCACCACACCGGCCATGAACAGGGCGCCGACCGAGGTGTTGGTGGCCACCGAATACATCACCATCACGATGCTTGGCGGAATCAGGATGCCCAGTGCGCCGGAGGTGGTGATGACACCCGCACCAAAACTTTTCGGGAAACCCGCTTTCACCATGGCTGGCAGCAAGATCGAGCCGATCGCCACCACCGTGGCCGGGCTGGAACCCGACACTGCGGCGAACAAGGCGCAACCCAACACACCAGACAAACCCAAGCCGCCGTACCAGTGGCCGACC
>CAISLL010000230.1 GCA_903886165.1 uncultured beta proteobacterium
CGTTCAATGTGAGTGGATCACGGGTTGTCGCAAGGGAAAGTTGGTGTGTCAATCGGCATCGATGAATCCAGTAGTCGTGCCAGGATCAGCCGATATGAACTCGGTGTACATGAGCCGCCAATACCGACGGCCAAGCTGATTGCGGGTGTGCTGGGTGTGCCGCTGTCGTACCTCTACTGCGAGGATGACGATGTGGCTGCGCTGTTACTGAATGTTGCCCCAGCATAAACGGTAGGGCATGAGAGAGTGAAATTTGAGTCGCTAGCTGGCCAACTGCATCCGCTGCTCAAGAGCCCTTCAGCCAAGAAAGCCGGCGTCCTCTGGTGAACGGCAGCTCCCGAGTTTCGGGGACAGAAAAACTCCCAAACTTGACCAGCATCGGGAATGACCTCTTCGGAGAAATCGACGGAAATTTCTAGCTCACGATGAGCGACCGGTTACGCTGCACAGGCGAAGTAGATCTGACTCTGAAGCAGTCACTGATATTGACGGTCAAGTCTGTTGTGGCAGTACGACAAACCGATGATATTCGTTGCCAATGGTGCCCATCACCGAATGTGACCAATAGGCCATCAAATTCGTTGATCACACTCAGCAATATTGGATCGGTGCTAACAAGTTTCGCACTTCATTTCAAATAAACCACTATTGATGTGGTGGGCCGTGTTGGACTTGAACCAACGACCAAAGGATTCAGGTTTGCATAGGTTTCCCTATTCCCTGGACTATCTCACCACCCTCGCCACGGAATCCTCCGTTCGTTAGGGTGCCGGGCGCTCTTGGAATGCTTATCGGATTGGCTCCTCACACCCTAGTCTCTGCACCTTCTCGCTTACCGATCTTTCGACCTGCCTTCAGCGAGCTTGGCTCAGGATTGCCGGGCCAAAAAATGACTGACGGTTTCCCTGAATTCACCCAGTTTTTCCACCACTATTTTCACAATGGGGTCACCATTTCGATGAGTCCTCTGCTCTAACCAACTGAGCTAACGGCCCTACACGTTTAATTCTACCCCCAACACTTTCAATGGCTAAAAAAAGTGTTACCAACCACCGTCCCCTATGAAAAATCGCAAAGTAACTGTTACCACTAAGGTTAATCACTGCTCTAACCAACTGAGCTAACGCCCCGACCGAATGAAGGATTGTAAAGGGCTACTTGTGATGACTCAGCGCATTGCTGACTAATTTGGAGGTGATGTCGACAATCTGGATCATCCGGTCATAGGCCATGCGCGTCGGACCGACCACCCCCAGCGTGCCCACCACCTGACCATCAACCTCGTAGGGGGCACTGACAATTGACAGGTCTTCAAATGGCACCACCTGACTTTCACCACCTATGAAAATCCGGATGCCCTCGGCCCGCCCTGTGACATCCAGCAGGCGCATCAGTTGCGCCTTTTGCTCAAAGAGGTCAAAGGCCCGCCGGAGGTGACCCATGTCGTGCGAAAAATCACTGACAGACAGCAGATTTCGTTCACCTGAAATAACGACTTCATCCTGAGTTTCAGAAAGCACCTCGGAATTGGCAGCGACAGCGGCATTCATCAAACTGGCAATTTCGGCACGCAAGGAGTCAACTTCACTTTTCAGGCGTTCGCGCACCTGCTCAATCGCCAGACCGACGTAGTTGGCATTCAGGTAATTCGCGGCCTCCACAAGATGTGCCTGCGAATAATCCACCTCGGTAAAAATGACACGGTTTTGCACATCGCCTTCGGGCGACACGATGATGACCAACAAACGCCGGTCCGAAAGACGGAGGAACTCAATGTGCCTGAAGACCGAGGTGCGCCGCGGGGCAATGACCACCCCGACAAACTGTGACAAACTGGAAAGGAGGTTGGCTGCGTTTGAAATCACCTTTTGCGGCTGATCGGGTGCCAGGCTATGGGCACCCAAATGCCCGCGTTGCACCGTTAACATGGTGTCAACGAATAACCTGTACCCCCGAGCGGTGGGAATGCGACCGGCCGATGTGTGAGGACTGGCGATCAGGCCCAACTCCTCCAGGTCGGACATCACATTGCGGATGGTGGCAGGTGATAGTTCAAGGCCCGACGCACGCGACAAGGTACGAGAACCCACAGGCTGCCCATCGGCGATATAACGCTCCACTAGCGCTTTTAACAATAACTTGGCACGGTCATCGAGCATCGCTTCATTTTAGTGATGTAATTTCAAAATGAAGTCAAAATTCCAGCACGTGGCATTGATCGGCAAATACCAGACCATTGCGTCGGGCGCGTCCGGAATCAATTCCCGTGCTGCAATGGAAGCGATCCTGGAGTTTCTGAACGATCAAGGCTGCGAGGTCGTGATCGAACAGGACACCGCCCGCAACATGGGCCTTGCTGGCTACCCGTTACTCAGCGTCGCCGAAATCGGCAAACAATGCGACTTGGGATTGGTGGTGGGCGGCGACGGAACCATGCTGGGCATTGGCCGCCAACTGGCACCGTTTGGCGTCCCGCTGATTGGCATTAACCAAGGCCGTCTTGGCTTCATCACTGACATTCCTTATGGGAGTTTTGCTGAAAACCTTGCGTTGATGCTGCGTGGCGAGTATGTGGAAGACCACCGCAGCCTCATCAACGCCCAGGTCATGCGGGATGGTCACTGTGTGTACAAAGCGATGGCGATGAATGACGTGGTAGTCAATCGCGGCGCCACTTCGGGCATGGTGGAATTGCGGGTCGAAGTGGATGGGCATTTCGTTGCCAATCAAAGGGCAGACGGCTTGATCATTGCCACACCGACTGGCTCAACTGCCTATGCCCTGTCTTCGGGTGGGCCATTGTTGCATCCATCCATTCCTGGCTGGGTCATGGTGCCAATTGCACCGCATACGTTGTCAAATCGACCGATAGTCCTCGCCAACAACTCACACATAGCTATCGAATTGGTAGCAGGTCGGGATGCCAGCGCCAGTTTTGATCAGCAGTCACTCGCCTCCCTGATGCACGGCGACCGGATTGAGGTGGTGCGCTCGGACCACCATGTCCGATTCTTGCACCCTAAAGGATGGTCGTACTTTGACACCTTGCGGGAAAAATTGCACTGGAACGAGGGAGTGAGCACCACGTGACCCTTAAACGCATTGTGCTGCGCGATTTTGTGATCGTGAGCGAACTCGATCTTGAACTGGCAGAAGGCTTTACCGTGCTGACGGGTGAAACCGGTGCCGGCAAGTCCATTTTGATCGACGCCCTGCAACTTGTCACCGGCGGTCGCGCCTATGTGAATGTGATCCGCGAAGGCTGCGCGCGCACCGAAGTCAGCGCCGAATTCGACGCCACGCCCGAGGTTCTCCGCTGGCTGAATGACGCAGGATTCGACCAAGATACCACCTTGCTGCTACGCCGTACGGTGGACAGCCAGGGAAAAAGCCGCGCCTGGATCAACGCCAGCCCGGCCACGGCCACACAACTGCGCGCATTGGGTGAGCAGTTGCTGGACATTCATGGTCAACACGCCTGGCAAAGCCTGACCCGACCCGACGCCGTGCGTGCCTTGCTTGATGCGTATGCCCAGGTGTCGAGCACAGCGACTGCAACCGCCTGGCAACAATGGCGGGCAGCACAAGATCGGCTGACGCAAGCGCACGCATCTCAGTCGAACCTGCTGAGTGAGCGCGAGCGATTGACCTGGCAGATCGGCGAGTTGGAAAAGCTTGGGCCACAAGCCGATGAATGGCCGGTGCTGAACAGCGAACACAGCAGACTCTCGAATGCGCAAGGACTGCTGAACGCCGCGCAACTGGCTTTGCAAACTCTGGATGAGGATGAGGACAACGCCTTGCGCCGTGTTGGAAACGGGCTTGATTTGCTTGAAAAGCAAGCGAACATTGAGCCCGTTTTCAACGGGCTGACCGAAGTTTTGTCCTCAAGCATGGCGCAGTTGAGCGACGCAATTCACACACTGCGTGCCTACCTCCGAAAAACCGATCTCGATCCGGAACGCCTGGATGAACTCGACCAACGCATGGGCCTCTGGATGTCGCTGGCCCGGCGCTACAAGCGCAGCCCTGAAGACCTGCCTGAATTACTGGCCAACTGGCGCCTGGAACTGACAGCACTGGACCAGGCTTCAGACCTACACGCACTGGAGCAGGCCCAGGAGGCCGCCTGGCAAAACTATGCGACGCAGGCCAGGACGTTGACACAAGCACGGCGCAAGGCTGCGACCGGTCTGGGCCAAACAATCACAGAAGCCATGCAGGGCTTGGGCATGCAGGGTGGTCAGTTTAAGGTGGAGTTGCAGGCGGCTGTGCAACCCATGCAAAGCGGCATGGAAGACGTCACTTTTTTGGTGGCTGGCCATACCGGCAGTACGCCACGCCCGATCACCAAGGTCGCCTCGGGCGGTGAACTCTCGCGCATCGCGCTGGCCATTGCCGTCACCACCAGTCAGCTTGGCAGTGCACAGACCCTGATTTTTGACGAAGTGGATGCTGGTGTGGGCGGTGCTGTTGCTGAAACCGTCGGGCGCCTGATGCGCCGCCTCGGGCTGGACCGCCAGGTGCTTGCAGTCACCCACCTGCCGCAGGTGGCGGCCGGCGCAGACCATCATCTGGTGGTATCCAAACAGGTGCACGGCACCAACACACAGAGCGAGGTGACTTCAGTCACTGGTGAAAACAGAGTGGCAGAACTGGCGCGCATGCTGGGTGGCGAGCGTCTGCTGGGCAGCACGATGGCCCACGCGCGCGACATGTTGCAAATTCAGGACACATAACGTGGAAAACCGACCCAATCCCCTGCACCTGGTACTGCTGACCGGTATTTCCGGCTCAGGCAAATCAGTAGCACTGCATGCACTGGAAGACCTGGGCTTTTACTGTGTAGACAACCTGCCACCAGAGTTGCTGACTTCGCTGGTGTCGCTCGAACGGGGTGGATTTACCAATAAATTGGCAATTGCGATGGATGTACGCAGCGCCGGCTCACTCCCCCTTGTGCCGAATCAACTGGAAGCGCTCAAAGCAGCAGGAGTGCAGCTTGATTCGATTTTTCTGGACGCCACCACTGGCACCCTGATCCGGCGTTTTTCGGAAACACGCCGCAGACACCCCTTGTCGCAAGTTGGTGCCCCACCAGGCGAGCGTCACGCCTTGGCCGATGCGATTGAACTCGAACGAGACCTGCTCTCTGAACTTCGCGCACAGTCGCATGTGATTGACACCAGCATCATTCGCCCGACGCAACTGCAAAGCTATATCAAGGCAATGATCGCGGTGCCAGGCAAACAATTGACGCTGGTGTTTGAGTCATTCGCCTTCAAGCGCGGCATACCCAGCGACGCTGACTATGTATTTGACGTTCGGATGCTTCCCAACCCTCATTACGAGCCGAACCTCAGGGAACTCACTGGGCGCGACGCACCTGTGATCAAGTTCTTGCAGCAAGAAACCGAGGTGGCGCGCATGCTCGCACAAATTCACGATTTTCTTGACAGTTGGCTGGAGGCGCTGGCGCAAAATCACCGCAGTTACGTCACGGTGGCAATTGGCTGCACCGGCGGTCAGCACCGCTCGGTATACCTTGTTGAGCAACTGGCTGCACTCTTTAGCCAGGAGTGGAGCACGCTCAAACGCCACCGCGAAATGGACGCCCGCTAATCCCCTCGAAGCAATTTGCTGACCGGTGCAGGCATGCCGAGTCGCGGCCACTGCCCAGCCTCAAACCACTCCCCCGCCGCGTCTGGCTTGATCCCACCCGGCAACAACACTTGCACCGGGTGCAGGTGCAGATCTTTGTGCGTCAACACATGCTTGAACGCTGGCAAATCTTTCAGGCTTGCAAGGAAGTCATCAGGCAAGGCAGCCTGCAAAGCGGCATGGCTGTCAAACATGGCAAAACAATACAAACCCGCCCACACGCCTGGTGTCGGTCGCTGACTGAGCCACAGCGCGCCGTCTTCTGAACGCGCCCAGAGCAGCCAGAGCGATAGTGCCGTACGTTTGAGGCGTCTGGTATTCACCGGAAAGCCTTGCGGATTCCCACTGGCGAAGGCGACACAGCGCGCGCGCAACGGACACATGGCGCAAACAGGTTTTTTGGCGGTGCAGAGGGTGGCACCCAGGTCCATCATGCCCTGCGTGTAACGCGGCATGTTTTGCGCGAGATCTACGGCCGGCAGCAGCGTTGAGGCCTGCTGCCACAAGAGTTGCTCATTTTTTGCCTGCGCCAGATCCGCATCAAAGCCCAGATAGCGGGTCAGCACGCGCTTGACATTGCCGTCCAGAATCGCGACTCGCTCACCGAAACACAGAGATGTAATAGCCGCTGCCGTCGAAGGTCCAATACCGGGCAAATCCTGTAGTTGCCCCGCGGTCGACGGGAACACACCCGCATGAAGGCGCACGACTTCCTGCGCACACCGATGCATGTTTCTGGCTCGGCTGTAATAACCCAACCCGCTCCAAAGACTCAAAACCTCGTCCAGAGTTGCACTCGCCAGAGCATGGACGTCGGGAAACCGGTTCAAAAACCTTACAAAGTACGCCTGCACCGTGGCCACCTGGGTCTGCTGCAGCATTATTTCTGACAACCAGACCCGATAAGGATCCCGGGTGTTTTGCCAGGGCAAGTCATGCCGACCGTGATTCGCCTGCCATTGAACCACGGCCTGGGCCAGAAACTGATCAGACCGCGGCACCAACTGCTTAACCAGCCGCTTCATTCATGGCTATACCGAAGCGCTCGGGCGCCGTCATCTGAATCAAATAGTTTGTCAATTCGGCCAGCTTGATTTCAACCTGGTCAAGGTCTGCGCTGCGGTT
Source organism: uncultured beta proteobacterium (assembly GCA_903886165.1). Taxonomy (GTDB): domain Bacteria; phylum Pseudomonadota; class Gammaproteobacteria; order Burkholderiales; family Burkholderiaceae_C; genus Rhodoferax. The sequence goes on from CAISLL010000230.1 coordinate 6,787, forward strand.
GCTGACTTCTTCAATGCGTTCATCAAGTCCGCCCGAGGCTTGTGCAATTCGGTCAATCGCTTCCATGCGGCGCACAAAATTCCTGCGTCTTTCCCGAAGCTGCACGTCAAGCTGCGACGCTGCGGACTTGCTCCATGCCTCAATATCAGACAGTGCCAGTTCGTGCACCATTCGCAAGCGTGTCGACAGGGCACGCACCAGACGCTCTGAGAATTCATTCTGCGCCAGGCGAAAGACATTGCCCAAGCTCAGATACTGCACATGGCTACGCTCAATCAAGGCCAAATCCTGCAGGTAGGCATCGACCAGCGGTTCGTCAGGCACTTGCAGTGAAAACCCATAGTCAGTATTGAGCTGCAAAAAAGTGGCCTTCAACATGGCATGAATTTCGAGGCCCTTGGCTTGCACCTGCCGCAGGTTGGCCTGCAACCGCTCGAAGGTTTCACCGTAGGCGCGCTTGATGCCCAGTTTGAATCCTTTTTGCTGAAGGGCCGCAGTCAATTGAGCCATCTCCCTCTTCAGGCTGCCCGGGCCCAGAAGATTGAAGATTTCACGCAACAGCTTCAAATGCACTGAGCGCACGGCGTGAATTTTGACGCCGCCCGCATCAAATTCCGCCTGTTCCTGGACGATACGTGAACGCATGCTCTTGATCACCGGCGAATTTTTCCCGCGCAAGCCTTTGAGCTCCATCAATTGCTCACGCAAATCACCACGGCGCATGTGAACGACGCGCAAGGTCTCGCCCCGCAATTCGTTGACGCCGCGCTCAACGGCAGCAGCCAGTATCCTTTGCCTGCGGCCCATGATGTTCTGACTAAGCGCATCTTCTAGCGCCCCCAGACAACTGCGTTCCAGCAAGGCGGCATCCTTGTTGACTTTTGCCAACAGGCCTTTTTGTGCCGACACCGCCACCACTTGCCCCGCTGGCACCCCCAACATGCTGGCAGTGTTCTGCTTTTGCCCTTCTATTTGCAATTGAACCTGTAGTGGAGTGTCAAGGGCATCCCATAAGGTGTCGATCTTGTTGAGCACCACCACGCGCGTGGATGTGTCGCGATCGTCTTCCACCAGATGTTCGCGCCAGATCGACAGATCAGACTGTGTGACTCCCGTATCCGCTGCCAAAATGAACACAATAGCCTGCGCTTGCGGGATCAAGCTCACCGTCAATTCGGGCTCCGCGCCGATTGCGTTCAATCCGGGCGTATCCAGAATGATCAGACCCTGCTTGAGCAAGGGGTGCGCGATATTGATCAAGGCATGGCGCCATTTGGGTACCTCGATCAAGCCCTGCGCGTCAGTCAAGGCACCGGACTGGTCCTTTCCCTCTTGCCAGAACCCCAAAGCCTGTGCCTCGTCCTGTGTGACACGACGCGTTTCCGCCACCTTGGCAAACGCCTCAGCAAGTTGCCTTGGATTGGTCACATCGAGGTCGGTGCGGTCCCATTTTTCCGGCACCATGCGCCATTCCATCAAGCTCTGCGGCTGCAGCCGGGACTCAATTGGCAACAAGCGCAAGCAGGGTGGCACCTCGGGGTCATAACCCATCTCGGTGGGGCACATGGTAGTGCGCCCGGCGCTGGCCGGCATGATGCGCCGACCATAGTCGGCAAAAAAAATGGCGTTGATCAACTCCGACTTGCCACGCGAGAACTCGGCGACAAAAGCCACCATGACCTTGTCAACGCGAACCTTGGCCTCCAGTCGATGCAACCTGTCTTCCACTGACGCGTCCAACAGGTCCTGGTCTTTCAGCCATTGCGCAAGCAGTTTCAGGCGCAGGGCAAACTCCCGTCGCCAGGTACCGTGCTGATCAAATTTTTCGTTAAATGAATTTCCCAATATGCCTCCGGGACTGACCAATGGATTCAATATAGCATTGCTGCCCAAGGGTATTGGGCACAGTGAGTCATGGTTTCTGGCAATGTGGGCAATAAAAAGTTGACCTTTGCCCCTGTCTGAAGACTTTTATGAGGGCGCCACAGGTCTTGCAGGGCTGCATTGCACGGCCATAAACCATGGCATCCAGCTGAAAGTGGCCAGCCTGCCCGTCAGCACTTGAAAAGTCGCGCAAGGTGCTTCCTCCTCTGTCAACTGCACGCCCCAGCACATCGCGAATCGCCGCATGCAAGCGCGCAACCCTGGGTTTGCTCAAGCTGGCGGCAGAGGTCGTTGGCCGAATGCAGGCAATAAAAAGCGCCTCAGACGCATAAATATTGCCAACGCCGACCACCACTTCGCCGGCCAGCAACACCTGCTTGATGGCCGCCTTGTGCCGATGCAGCTCAGACTGGAAACGCCGCAAATCAAAGGACTCGGACAATGGCTCGATGCCCAGTCGACCCAATAGCTTGAGCGCCATAGGTGCCGCCAGACTGTCGGCATAGACCACGGCACCAAAACGCCTCGGGTCATTCAGTCTCAGGGTGCCCTGAGTGGTCACCAACTCGAAATGGTCGTGCGCACCGGCTTGCGGCAAATTTTGGGCAAACCGCAGACTGCCAGACATGCCCAGATGCAACAACAGCCAACCGTGATCCAACTCAATCAACAGATATTTTCCGCGCCGCCCCACCGAAAGCACCCTTCGGCCCACAATTTGCGCTGCCTCACACCCCAAAGGCCAGCGCAGCGGCTTGCCGGTTTGAACCGCCAGCACCACGGATCCCCTGATGTGTTCGGCAAAACCCAGGCGCGTCACTTCAACTTCAGGTAATTCCGGCATAGCGGCAGTTTATTTCAAGCATGGATTATTATGAACGCATGCACTTCAAACTCTGTCTTTTGCTGCCCTCTCTTCTGCTGAATCTGGCCACCTCCGTGCAGGCCCAGTCTCCTATTGACCGGGACGGGGTTTCGAAGAGTTCGGCCCTTGACAGCGCCTTGTTTTACCAGTTGTTGCTGGGTGAGTTGAACGCCCGCAGTGAAGAACCCGCAGCGGCCTTTTCACTGATTCTGGATGCCGCTCGCAGAACCAACGACCCGAAGCTTTTCCACCGTGCAGTACACATCGCCCTACAGGCTCGCTCCGGCGAGTCAGCCTTGCTGGCCGCCAGAGCATGGAGCCAGGCGGCTCCGGCATCCAAGGACGCCAACCGCTTTGTCTTGCAGGTGTTGCTCGGGCTCAATCGCACTGCCGAAGCGCTGGCACCCCTCAAGCGTGACATTGCACTGACCCCTGCCAAAGAGTTGCGCGAGACAATTTGGTCGATCCCCGGCATTTTTGAACACGCAAGCGACCACGCCCTTGCCGCCACAACAGTCAAAACTGCGTTATCCAGCTTTCTCAAGGATCCCGTTTTGGGGCCAACTGCCTGGGCGGTGATAGGTCGCATGGCGCTTGGCGCAGGAGAACAGGCTTCAGCCCTGAGCGCTGCCAGCAATGGTTCGGCCCTTGACCCGCGCGCAGAGCACCCGGCTCTGCTGGCCTTGACCATCATGAGTCCTGAGTTGACGGCGGCAGAAGACCTGGTGAAAAAGCACCTGCCCCACGCCCGACCCGAATTCCGCATGGGATATGTCAAGGCGCTGCTGAACGCCAAGCGAGAGTCCGATGCCAACGCCCAACTCGAAATCATGGCCACACAAAGCCCGGACTACCCGGACACATGGCTGATCAACGGCGCGCTGGCCCTGCAAGACGGCCAGATGGATCAAGCCCAGCGCCAGCTTCTAAAATACCTTGAACTCACCGAGACCAGCGACAAGGGACAAAATCGCACGGAATATCTGCGTGGGCGCACACAGGCTTTTCTGTCCCTTGCGCAGATCGCACAGCAACGCAAGGATTTCGGACAAGCTCACGCCTGGCTACAACGGGTGGAGAACCCAGAAGACGTCATGCGGGCGCAAATCCGGCGAGGCGCCCTGATGGCACAACAAGGGCAAATCGACGAGGGTTTGACGCTGATTCGCAACCTGCCAGCGCATTCTGCCGATGATGCGCAACTGAAACTGTCCGCTGAAGTTCAATTGCTCAGGGAACACAAGCAATTCGCCCGAGCCCGCAGTTTGCTGGAAACCAGCCTGGCACTCAACCCGGAGAACCTCGACATGGTGTACGACCTGGCCATGGTCTACGAGAAGCTGGGTGAGCTTGACGCCATGGAGCGCCTGCTGCGCAGCTTGATGGTGTCCAGGCCGAATGACCCGCATGCCTACAACGCGCTCGGCTACTCCCTGGCTGATCGCGGCGAGCGGCTGCCTGAGGCCAGGGCCTTGATCGCCAAGGCCCTGCAACTCTCGCCTGATGACGCGTTCATCACTGACAGCCTGGCCTGGGCGGAATTTCGCAGTGGCAACCTGGGCCTTGCCCTGAAGTTGCTGCAGACTGCCTTCGAGAACAAGCCTGATGCAGAAATTGCCGCGCATTTGGGTGAAGTGCTGTGGACGCTCAAGCGCCAGCCCGAGGCAATGGAAATCTGGCGCAAGGGCTTGCAACTCAATCCGGTCAACGAGGCCTTGCTGGACACCCTGAAGCGCCTGCAGGTCCGCTTGTGAAGCGCCGATTTGCGGCATTGATCAGCGTTTTCTTTGCTTTATTTTTGATAGCTGGATGTGAGACAAATAAAAGGGCTAAGGACAAAAACGTCACTGAATATACGAACTGGCATGGTCGTTTGGCCATGCAAGTGGAGGCCCACCCGGATGAACCACTCTCGCACGGCCAGTCCTTCAGCGCCTCATTTGAGCTCTTCGGCACGCCTGAGGCAGGTGAACTGACTCTTTTTACACCCCTGGGAAGCACGGCGGCAGCCATCCGCTGGACACCTGATTCGGCCACCCTTGAATCACAGGGTCAGACGCGCATGTATTCCGGCTTGAGTCCACTGATCCAAAACCTGTTCGGCACGGAGGTTCCCGTGTCGGCACTTTTTGGCTGGCTCACCGGACAAGACTTGTCAGCCGATGGCTGGCAGGTTAACCTGACCCAGTTCGGGCAAGGGAAAATCATCGCCAACCGCCTTTCCCCGTTGCCGCAGGCTCAGTTGCGACTTATCCTGGAGCGATGAAATCACCCTGCTGCCATTCGTCTTGTCATGAAATCTCTCTACGACATCCCGGCGCCCGCCAAACTCAACCTGTTTCTGCACATTGTGGGGCGTCGGACCGATGGCTACCATCTGCTGGAATCAGTGTTCATGCTGATCGACTGGTGTGACACGCTGCACTTTGAGCGCCGCACAGACGGACTCATCAGCCGCGAAGACCTGAGCGTGCCACTGCCCACCGATGATCTGGTAGTGCGTGCGGCCCACGCGCTGAAGAAGCTTTCCGGTACGCATCTGGGAGCCCACATTGCCATTGACAAGCGCATTCCGTCCCAAGCCGGCATGGGTGGTGGGTCGTCTGATGCCGCCAGCACGCTGCTGGCATTGAACCGCCTGTGGCAGTTGAACCTTGGACTGGATGCCCTGCTGCCACTGGGCCTGACGCTGGGTGCCGATGTGCCTTTCTTTCTTGGCGGGCAGAACGCATGGGTCACCGGCATTGGTGAAAATCTGAGTGCAATCACCCTGCCGCCAGCGCAATTTTTGGTGGTAAAACCACCTGATGGACTGGCAACCGAACGAATTTTTTCCCACCCGAATTTAAAAAGAGACACTGAACCCGCTATAATCTCAGGCTTCGCTGCAGACGCATACGGCTTCGGACGTAACGACTTGCAGAGTGTCGCTCAGCAGATTTGCCCCGGTGTTTCCCAGGCGTTGACCTGGTTGAACAGCCTAGGGCTTGATGGCAGAATGACGGGCTCTGGAAGCGTTGTGTTTGCTCGGACATTGCAGGAAATGAATTTACAGGCACCGCCTGGTTTTCAGATCAAGCAGTGCAACAATCTGGCCGCTCACCCTCTGAATGGTTGGGCAACGTAGGGCCGGTTGGACAAGTTATCGGTGTTTCGTGTCTCATGGAACACCCGCGTAGGGGAGTCGCCAAGTTGGTTAAGGCACTGGATTTTGATTCCAGCATTCGAAGGTTCGAGTCCTTCTTCCCCTGCCAAATTTTCATGGCGTGCGCAAATGAAGCACGTTCAGACCATCAGCGACAAACAAGTTGGGATCTCCATGCAAGCCGATCAACCCCCTGAATTCATGGTTTTTACAGGCAATGCCAATCCCTCACTTGCAGCCGACATTGCGCGCTGCCTGAATACCGAATTGGGTGCCGCTGAAGTCGGGCGTTTCTCTGACGGTGAAGTCACTGTCGAAATCAAGCAAAACGTCCGGGCCCGCGATGTCTTTGTCATTCAAAGTACCTGTGCTCCCACCAACGAAAACCTGATGGAACTGCTGATCATGGTAGATGCGCTCAAGCGCGCCTCCGCTGAACGCATCAGCGCCGTCATCCCCTATTTTGGCTATGCACGGCAAGACCGGCGCCCCCGCTCCAGCCGCGTGCCGATATCTGCCAAAGTCGTTGCCAACATGCTGCAAGCGGTGGGTGTGGCAAGGGTTTTGACGATGGATTTGCACGCCGACCAGATCCAGGGCTTTTTTGATATCCCGGTCGACAATATCTACGCGTCGCCGGTCTTGCTGGGCGACTTGCGGCAAAAAAACTATGACGACCTGATTGTCGTGTCGCCTGACGTTGGCGGCGTGGTGCGAGCGCGCGCACTGGCCAAGCAACTCAATTGTGACCTGGCGATCATTGACAAACGTCGCCCAAAAGCCAATGTCAGCGAAGTCATGCACGTGATCGGCGAAATCGAAGGACGCAACTGCGTCGTCATGGACGACATGATTGACACCGCCGGCACACTGGTGAAAGCAGCGGAAGTCTTGAAACAGCGTGGCGCCAAGAAAGTCTACGCCTATTGCACCCACCCCATTTTCTCCGGCCCCGCCATTGACCGCATTTCCCATGGCGAAGCGCTTGACGAGGTTGTTGTCACGAACACCATCCCCCTGAGTAACGCCGGCCTCTCCTGCCCAAAGATCAGACAACTCAATGTGGCACCACTGATTGCCGAAACCATTCAACGCATCGCAGAAGGCAAGTCTGTGATGAGTTTATTTTCTGACCAGGACTATCTTTTCTGATCAGAATTTCAAGTGGCCGGAGCATCCAACCTGGGTGTCTGGCTTTTTTTAAACGGAGTCACACTGGTCGCGGTGGACTCTTCCAGGAGTAATCATATGAAATTTACCGCTTTTGAGCGTCCCAAGCAGGGCACGGGTGCGAGCCGCCGTCTCCGCATCACCGGTCGCACGCCGGGTATTGTTTACGGTGGCGCAGCAACCCCCCAACTGATCGAAATCGATCACAACGCCCTGTGGCACGCGCTGAAAAAGGAAGCATTCCACGCCAGCGTGCTGACGATGGAGATGAACGGCACCGAAAGCCCCGTGCTGCTGCGCGACGTGCAGGTTCACCCCTTCAAGCAACTCATCCTGCATGTGGACTTTCAACGCGTCGATGCAACAACCCGCCTGCACATGAAAGTGCCATTGCACTTCGTTGGGGACGAAAACTCCCCCGCCGTCAAAACCGAAGGCTGCATTGCCAACCACGTGATGAGCGAACTCGATGTGTTGTGCCTGCCAGGCGATCTGCCTGAGTTCATCAAGGTCGACTTGAGCGGCCTCAAGAAAGGTTCTTCCCTGCATCTGGCCGAAATTGAAATGCCCAAGGGCGTGACTGCCGTCAGACACGGTGCCAACAAGAACCCGGTGGTGGTGTCGGTGGTGGTGGTTGCGGCGGCTGAAGCCCCCGCCGCCGAACCTGCGGCTGACGCCGCAGCCAAACCAGCTGGCAAAGCTGGTGCCAAGCCAGCCGCCAAGACGGCAAAAAAATAAGCCCGTCATGGCTTATGAAACGGCTCACTTTGTGGGCCGTTTTTTTTCGTCCTGACTTTTGCATAATCACAGCATGATTCGACTTTTTGTTGGCCTGGGAAACCCCGGCCCGGACTATGAAGACACCCGCCACAACGCCGGCTTCTGGTGGGTCGACGCGCTGGCACGCGAGCTCAAGACGCATCTGGTGATGGACAAGAGCTACCACGGCATGGCCGCAAGGGTGAGTGTGCAGGGGCAGTCGGTCTGGTTGCTCAAACCCATGACCTTCATGAACCTGAGTGGAAAATCGGTGGCCTCACTGGCAAATTTTTTCAAGATTCCGCCACAGGAAATGCTCGTGGCGCATGACGAACTCGACATTGCACCCGGCGAAGCCAAGCTCAAGCTCGGGGGCAGCCATGCAGGACACAACGGCCTGCGTGACATTCACGCCCAACTGGGCACTGACCAGTACTGGCGCTTGCGCCTGGGCGTTGGCCACCCTGGCAACAAAGCTGAAGTCATCAACTGGGTGCTGAAAAAGCCCTCGCCTGACCACCGCATTGCCATTGCACAGACGATTGACCGCGCACTCAAGGCGTTGCCGCCACTCCTCGCTGGCGACATGGAACAGGCCACTCGCCTGGTGCACACCAGCAAACCCCCCAGACCCAAACCACCACGCCCGGCCACTGCTCCACCGCCTGAAGCACTGATAGACCCTACGCTGGCGAAACCGGAGTCAAATGCATGAAAAGGGCAACACTGAGCCGGCTGCAACGAGGGGTTTTCCTTGCTACGTTATTGATATCAATTTTTACCGTATCAAAAGGGCTACAAGCTCAAAACATCTACAAATGCAGCAACAGCTACAGCCAGACACCTTGCCCCGGCGCCAACACCTTGACCCTTGACGATGGGCGTAACGCGGCACAAAAGCAGCAATCGGATGCCGCCATACGCCGCGATGCCGGCTTGGCTGCAGCGCTTGAAAAGGACCGGGTGGCACAAGAAAAAATCGCTGTGGCGCGGACGCCTGTCGTGGTACCGGTGGCGGCACAGACTGCACCCCAAAGTGAAGATGGGGTGGTTCACAAAATCACCCCAAAACGCATCGGCACCAAACACCACAAGCCAAAGGCGTTTATTGCAGAGGTGCCGGGATCAGAGAAAAAACCCTCGGACAAAAAATCGGGCAAGCGAAAGACGGCGAAACCCGCCTGAGGCAGGTCAACCACCTGTCGTGACGGACGCAGCTAGCTGGCAGAGGGTTGCGCGGGATCGGTCGCAGCGTTGGCAATGGGGACGCCCATGACGACTGGGCTTGCCAGGGACTGCAAGCGGCGGTACTTCTGCCACAGTGTTTCCCGGTCTTCCACCCATTCGGGGTTGACCGGAATGCAATTTACCGGGCAGATCTGCACACACTGCGCCTCATCAAAATGCCCGACACATTCGGTACATTTTTTGGGGTCGATCTCGTAGATCTCCGGCCCCATGTAGATGGCATCGTTGGGGCATTCGGGTTCACAGACATCGCAGTTGATGCATTCGTCGGTGATCAACAGGGCCATGTGGGCATTCCAGAAACGGTGGGCATGGCCTGATTTTAAAAACCCGGCTTATTCCGTGTTGTCTGCGGTGTCTTGGTCTGGCTCGGACACCTTGACAATCATCACCGGCACACCGGCAGCATGCAGCACCTCGTTGGACACTGAACCCAGCAAGGCGCTGCGCAAGCTGGTGGTGCCGCTGGCCCCCATCACCACCATGTCGCAGCCATAATTTTCAAGGATATCGACCAGAGTGTGCGCCGGGTCGCCGGTGGCCACTTCGGTTTCATAAGGCAAGCCAGCCTCGTCGAGCAGTGCTTGCGCCGCCTGCAAGGTATGGGCACCGGCGGCTGCGCTGGCCTGTGCAATCACCTGCGGGTCATGTGCCACCATCAGTTCATACAAACTGGCCGGCTCCTGCACATTGGCCAGAACCAGGCTGGTGTTCAGGCCATCACCCGCCATGCGAATGGCGAAACGCAAGGCATCAAGTGCGGCAGCCGAGCCGTCAAAAGGCGAAAGTATCTTCATGATTTCTCCAGATATTGCTTCAAGGTTTTCCAGTCAGGCGACGCACTTTTTCAAGCAGGCGTTGGTTCACGCCTGCGGACACGAACTTGTCCACCTCACCGCCCAGTGTGGCGATTTCGCGCACAAAAGTGCTGGAAATGAACTGGTATTTGTCGCCAGGTGTCAAAAACACGGTTTCGACATCGGGCATCAGGCTGCGGTTCATGCCTGCAAGCTGAAATTCGTAGTCAAAGTCGGTCACGGCACGCAGGCCGCGCACCATGGCCTTGGCGCCACGCGCCACCACAAAGTCGCGCATCAGGCCTTCAAAACTTTCCACCTGCACGCCCGGGTAAATCTTGACGGCCTCACGCGCCATGTCGATGCGTTCCTGCAATGAAAACATGGCCTTTTTGTGGTGCCCGGCGGCCACCGCCACAATCACGTGCCCGAACAACTGGGCGGCACGCCGCACCACATCCTCATGGCCCAAGGTGATCGGGTCAAAAGTGCCCGGATAAACGGCAATCAAATCACTGGTCATGGTAAAAATTCTGCAGCAGTTGACACAGGTTCATTATCAGCCCGCAGGTGCGGCATCCGACACGAGAGGTTTGAACAGATGGGCATGAACCATGCCAGCCTTGAGGTGACGGTGCAGTTGTAGGCCAATGGGCTGCAGTTGCTCGTCGCTCCACTTCCTGGGCGCTTCCAGGTAAATGAAGCCGGTCAATGCCACTGCCTGTGCCGCAGCAAGCACCGCTGACTCAAACACATCTGAGTCAAACGGGGGGTCAATAAATATCAAGTCCTGACAGCCACCGGGCGTATGACGCAGAACCGCCACACCGTCGCCGCGCGTGACTAGCACTGCGTCTGACTGCAATTGCATTTGCACGCGCTTGAGCTGCGCCACCAACGCCGCATCGTGCTCCACCAGTTGCACTTGGGTGGCCCCGCGTGAGGCGGCCTCGAAGCCGAGTGCACCGGTGCCAGCAAAGGCATCCAGACAGCGCCAGCCACTCAGATCCTGCCCTAGCCAGTTGAACAAGGTCTCACGCACCCGGTCGGGCGTCGGCCGCAAACCGGGTTTGTCGGCTACCTGGAGTTTGGTGCGTTTCCACTGGCCACCTATGATGCGCACTTCATGGCCATGCACGACTTGTGAGCGGTGCGGCCTGACAGGGCGCTTGTTGGGGTCTTGCTTCATGCGCCACATCTTACCTGCGGGCGTCACAAGGAAATTGGGCGACCATCAAGGCTTGGCCGTGGCCCCACCCAAGACCACCGTGGCCATGGC
>CAISLL010000231.1 GCA_903886165.1 uncultured beta proteobacterium
CAATGCCGTTCAGCGTGATCGCCATGTGGGGCAGGGCAAAACGAATGCGTTGTGGGCTGAGTTCAACATGCTGCCAGCCAGTGCGCCGTCTGGCAGCCGCCACCGCTTCAGGTGTTGGCAACGATCCCGCCGCCTGGGCCTTGGAAAATACTGACCACAGCGGCTGCACCGTCACATCAAAGGCACCCTGGCTCTTCTCGGAGATGGTTTTCGAGAGCGTCAGGATCTTGAGCAAATCCGGATGCGGTTGTGCCAGGAACCCTTGCCGGTTGAGTTGGCTCAAGGCGCTGTTCGGGTTGAACAAACTCATCAGCGCCTCCACGTGGCGAATGTCTCCCACCGCCGTGTCCAGCGCCAATTGACCCAATGCCTTGTCTTGATGGGCCACCTGCAAGGACAGGCTGCTGCCAAAACCCAACAAGGGGCGCTGTTGCCAGACCAGGGCGCCTGTGGCACTTGAGGCGAGCCCGCTGTCCTGCGCCACAGCCGAGACCCCTGATGCCGTCACAGCAGCCCCCAGGCCCAAAGATGCCTGCAAAAACGTGCGTCTTTTCATGTCAATCACCTGTGGGGTCATGGGTTCAACCGGCTTGCACTGGGTGGATCGGAATCACGCCGTGTTGACGCTTGACTTCCAGAATCCTTGGCACACACAAGCTGACGCTTTGCTCGATCGCCACGCAGTCCAGGCACTGGAAACACTCCACATAATCAATCGCCCCTGATTTTTCAATCGCCTGGTAACGGCAATCACTGGCGCAACGCTGGCAGGGTGCGCCGCACTCCGTGCGTCTGGGTAGCCACTTGCGCAAGCGCAAACGCCCAAGCAAGGCCATGCCGGCGCCCAAAGGGCACAAGTAGCGGCAAAAGCTCTTGTACACCACCATATTCAGCAAAAGCAGTGCGAGCGCCCAGGCGACAAAGGGCCACGACCTGTCAAACACCAGAGTGATGCTGGTCTTGAATGGCTCAACTTCCACCAGCCGGTCGGACCACTGGACGGACACCAAGGCGCTGACACAAATCACCGCCAGCACCAAGTATTTCAAAACTTTGAGTTTGCGGTCAGCGCCCGTTGACACTGTCAGCTGCGGAATCTTCAGAAACCTCGCCGCATTGGCCAGAAACTCCTGCAAAGCGCCAAAAGGACACAACCAGCCGCAAAATACGCCGCGCCCCCAGACAAAGAAGGTCACCAGCACATAGGCCCACAAAATCACCGTCATCGGGTCGTACATGAAAAAGTCCAGGCTCCGCTTCTCAACCAGTGCGCGGACAAAGCCCGTGATGTTCACAATGGAAAGCTGGCCCTGTGCATACCAGCCAATGAACAACAGCGTGAACAGCAAATAGCCGTTTCTGAACAGCGTCAGACGCCTCACCGTTCGGGTCAGCCAGGATTGCTTCATCAAGGCCCACGACAACAGCACAAGCCCGGCCACCAGCAAGCTCAACTCAGCGGCCCGGTCAGACCAGATGGAATGCCAGGTCTTGTTGTCCGATTGCGCTGCCACGTAATAGGTGTCCGGCAGTGTCGACGCGACCAGCAAGTCCTTGCCAATGCGTTCGCCATACATCTCGCCCTTGCTGCGAACCACCCGCAACTTGAAGGACAGTGGCTGTGAGGGGTCAAGGCCTGCTGGGCCGATAACCCTGAAAATTTTCCATTCAGCGTCCTTGAAGGCCTCCGGCAGCTTAAGCGGGGTGTTTAGGTCAATGTCCATGTCGCGAATTTCCAAGGGCAAGCTACCCTGCTGCAGCGTGAGCCGGTTTGGCACCGCGCCGCGTGTGAAATCGTCGCCCAAGATCGAGTAGCGTCCCTTCGCCATTACCAGCAAGGCGCTGTCGCCCGGGTCCAGGCGGCCCTGCAAATAGGCCCAGTCTTTGGGCGACAACAGGTTGCGTCCCACCATCGGCACATTCAATTGCGCCACCACAATCGTTTCAAATTCTGCAGCTGGCGCCGCGGCACCTTCTGCATCTGTGCCAGCCACGGAAGTGCCGACAAATGCCGCTTCAACTTCCTGGTTGCTGAAGACTCTTTGCGTCAACAGTTCTTCCTTGATGAGCTTGTCCCAGGTCATCATCTCAAACAGATCGGGCTTGATGCGGGCGATCAGGTCGGGGTCCCGGCCCTGGGCGTACCCCATCTTGGCACGAGCCACCTTGAGAGACGCAGACAACAGGCTCTGGTTCAGGATACGCACCGACGCAGTGGCCTTGGTCACGCCATGGATGTAGACATTGGCATCGCCACCATTGTTTTTGCCAGCGCCAATCTTGATGTTTTGTTTCAGGGACAGCCCTTTGTACTGCTCCACAAAGCGAAACAAGGGCTCCACACCCAAGCCATCAAGAAACACCGGTTCGTGCTGCGACACCACCCGGACATCCATGAATTCGCCATTGGCATCGAGTGCAATCAGCAAATTGAAGGGGGTGCCGGAAAACCCCGGAATCGGTGCCAGGTCAATCGACTCAAACACATACCCAATCAGGGGGGTGGCGGTGGCATCCTGCTTGAACAAGGGCCAAACTGGCAACTGGGTGTCTTTGTCGCCCACGATGATGGGCGAGGGAAAGGCCTGCAGCATCGACTCTTTGGTCATGACGCCGGCCTGCGCTGAGACAGCGCCTGCCAGCGCCAGTGCAAGCGCAAAAAGCCGCGCAAGCACGCGAGCCGATTCTTGAATCCAGGTGCGAGTTTTTCGGCAAACGCTCATCAAGTCGACGCGGCCCACCATCACAGAAAGGCTACAACGGCACCACAAAACGCACACCCAGCGTCCAGTTTCTTCCAGGGGCCGGTTCATAAAACTGGGAAGCCGCCTGATTGACGATGACCGAGCCCACATAACGTTGATCGGTCACGTTGTCGATGCGGGCGTAAGTGGTCAAGCGGCCGGCACCGAGCGCCCAGACGTGGCTGGCTTTCAGGTTCAAGGTGGTGTAGCCGTCGGCTGAAGCCGTGTTGGTGTCGTTGGCATACAGGCGCCCGGCTTGGGTCAGCTCGATACCCGCCTGGCTGCCAGCGGCCAGCGCCTTTTGGCCAGATGCGGCAGGCTGCTGCGTCCACAACAATTCAGAAAACAGAAAACTCTGCGGAATGCCCGGCAGCTTGTTGCCTGCCGCCACTGAGGTGGTGCCGCTCAGGAAGGATTGTGAATATTCGGCATCAATTTGTGAGGCTGCCAGTGTGCCGCGCAGGTGCGGGCTGAACTGCGCACTGCCCGACAACTCCCAACC
>CAISLL010000232.1 GCA_903886165.1 uncultured beta proteobacterium
GTGCTGGGCACGATCTTTCTGGGTGTGGCCACACCCACCGAAGGTGGTGCCATGGGTGCCCTGGGCGCGCTGATTCTGGCCAAAGGCAAAGGCCGCCTGGGCATGGACATTCTGAAACAAGCCCTTGAAAACACCGCCAAGCTGGCGTCGTTTGTGCTGTTCATCCTGATCGGCTCGACCGTGTTCAGCTTCACCTTCAATGCGGCAGACGGTCACATCTGGGTCGAGCACCTGTTCACCAACATGCCGGGTGGCGCCTGGGGCTTCCTGATTGTGGTGAACATTCTGGTGTTCATTTTGGGCTGTTTCATTGACTTCTTCGAGATCGCCTTCATCGTGATCCCGCTGCTGGCCCCGGTGGCCGAGAAAATTTTGCCCGGTTTGATCCCTGGCATGACCGCTGACCAGGCCATGATCTGGTTTGGCGTGATCATTGCCATGAACCTGCAAACCTCGTTCCTGACGCCGCCGTTTGGTTTTGCGCTGTTTTACCTGCGCAGCGTGGCGGCCAAGTTTGACTACAAGGACCGCGTCACCGGCAAAACCATTGCCGCCGTCAAAACGACTGAAATTTACAAAGGCTCGATTGCCTTCATCATCCTGCAATTGATCATGGTGGCTGCGGTCATGGTGTTCCCGAGCCTGGTGACCGGTGGCATTGAAAAAGTGGAAACCCTCAACGCTGACCAGATCATGGAGCAGTTGCAAATGCCTGGCACGGAAGAACCTGCCGCAGAGGCCCCGGCGAACGCTGCCTCAGAGGTTGACCCTGCCAGCGCTGCCAACCCCGCTGACGCCAAGGCCGACGAGAACGACCCCATGAAGGCAATGCTGGAGGAAGCCGCCAAGGATGCGGCGAAAAAGCAGTAAGCTGCCAGTTGCAAACCAACTCAAAAGGGCCTTCGGGCCCTTTTTTTATGGGGCGTCCACTACTGCCCCTGACAACCCAGCACCCGCAAGCCACTGGCCGCCAGTGTTTGTTGCCATGTCAGTTAGACACTCATCAAACAAGGGTAAACACCTAAATACGACAAAATTATTTCCATTTAGAATTTTTTAACATTAAAAATTTATCATTTGTGTATTTTTACAGGCAATTATTATTCCATTTAGATGACGCGCGAATACCTAGACCCCACTGACCGCCGCATGGCCAAGTTGCTTTCGAACGATGCGCAACCAGGCGTGAACCAGTTGGCTGACACCTTGCAATTAAGTCCTCCCACAGTGCGTTCCCGTCTGCGCGCATTGATCGACAAAAATGTTTTGAAGATCGTTGGCTTGCTGAATCTGTCAGAGCGTCCTGAATTGATTTCCGCCATCGTGGGTATCAATGCCAACGCGCAGGGACGCCTGGATGAACTGTCAAAAAAAATATGCGAGCTGCCATTCGTATCGTCAGTCAGCATTGTTACGGGGCGTTTTGATCTTATCGTGGAGGTGCTGGTCGCTGGCGATGTGCAGGACCTCTACCGCTTCACCAGCGAGCTTCTCCCCAGGGTTGCCAATCCCGGCGTGATTAGCCGGAGTGAAACGTTTGTCGTGATGAAGTCGCACAACAAGTGGGTCAATTTGTCCAAGGGTTGCTGGGAAC
>CAISLL010000233.1 GCA_903886165.1 uncultured beta proteobacterium
CCCACCATGTCACCGTTGGCAAAGTTGCAGCGCAGCAGTTTGTAGTTGCCACTTTGCACGGCGGCGATCATGGCGTCGGTGATCTCGGCGGCCTTCATCCATGGGCGCTGCTCAAAAGGCACCACGTCGCTGGGCACTTCCTGCCAGGTCTCGCCCTCAAACTTGCTGGAGCGGTTGCCGTTCCAGAAGTAGGTGACGTGGCCGAATTTTTGTGTCTCAGAGCAGGCAAACTGGGTCAGACCGGCCTTGCTGAACCACTCGCCCGAGGTGTCCTTGATCGCCGGTGGCGTCACCAGAAAACGTTTCGGCAGTTGCAGGTCGCCGTCGTATTGCAGCATGCCGGCAAAGGTGACCTCAGGAGTGCGCACCCGGTCGAACCGGTTGAAGTCCTTTTCGACAAAGGCACGGGTGATTTCAATGGCGCGGTCGCCGCGAAAGTTGTAGAACACTACTGAATCAACGTCTTCGATGGTGCCGATCGGCTGGCCATTTTCGGCAATGACAAACTCCGGCAGGTCCTGGTCAATGGTGCCGGGATATTTGGCGCGCAGGCCGTTCACCGCAGCAGTGGCGTTGGCAAACTGCGGGCCCTGGCCCAGCACATGGGTTTGCCAGCCCTTTTCCACCATCGGCCAGTTGGCGTCGTAGCGGTCCATGGTGATGTTCTGGCGGCCACCGCCGGAGGCAATGCGGGCGTCAAAACCGTTGCTGCTGATCGCCGTCAGAAAGGCCTCGAACGGCACCACGTAGTCCAGCGCGCTGGTCTCGGGCACGTCGCGCCCGTCCAGCAGGGCGTGGATGCGCACCGCCTTCACCCCCTCGGCCTTGGCCTGGGCCACCATGGCCTTCAGGTGGTCGATGTGGCTGTGCACGTTGCCGTCAGAAAACAGGCCAATGAAGTGGACCATGCTCCTGCCGGCCTTTGCGCCAGCCACGATCTGCTGCCAGGCCTGGCCTTGCCAGATCGAGCCGTCAGCAATCGCATTGGCCACCAGCGCCGCACCCTGGCTGTAGACCTGCCCGGCGCCAATCGCGTTGTGGCCGACCTCGGAGTTGCCCATGTCGTCGTCAGACGGCATACCCACCGCCGTACCGTGGGCGCGCAGGCTGATAAAGGGGCACTCGGCCATCAGGCGTTCCAGCGTGGGCTTGCGGGCGGCGGCAATGGCGCTGCCGACGTCGAGCTTGGGAATGCCATAACCGTCCATGACGATGACCACAACCGGGCCGGGCACGCCGGAAAAAGCGGGGAATTTTTGCAGCATGGTGAGTTCTGAAGTGAAACTATTTGATCAGCAGCACAGGCACCGGTGACAGGTGCAGCACCTTGGTGGCGACCGAGCCCATGAGCAGCCCGATCACGCTGCCAAAACCATGCGCGCCCATGATGATCATGCTGCAGTTTTTGTCCCGGGCGAAATCAACGATGCTGGGGGCGGCCTCGCCAACCAGTATGTGTGACGAATACGCCAGCCCGGTCGCCGAAAGCCTGGCTTTTGACGCTGCCAGTGCGGCGTGGCCTGCCTCCAGGTGAAAGTCCTCAACCACCTTGCCTTCGATGAACCGGGTGATGTCGCTTGAGAGTGGTGCCTGCACGTTGACCAGATAAATCTTCGGTTTGGTCAATTGGTTGGCAGACTCACTTATGGCATGGTCCACCGCCTTGAGCGAAGGTTCGGAGTTGTCGATGGCGATCAGCCAGGAGGTGGTCATGGCGGTGCTCCTCAGGTTTTTGATTCGATGGATTCTGATGACAGTTCAACTGCCTTGGCCGGCCCCCGTCGGCTGGCCAGCCATTTACCCACCAAGACCACCAGCAGGGCACCGGTGGCGGCGAAAACCTGGCTTGCATAGGGCACGCTCGTTGCCACAGCGGGCGGCATGGCAGGGTCGGTCAGCAGCATGCTGCCGGCAATCCAGCCCAGCAGGGCCGCTCCCAGCGTGATGACCATGGGGAAACGGTCCATCAGGGTCAGCACAATTTTGCTGCCCCAGACCACGATCGGGATCGAAACCAGAATGCCGAAAGTGACCAGCACCATGGAGCCATGTGAGGCACCGGCCACCGCAATCACGTTGTCCAGGCTCATCACCGCGTCGGCCACGATGATGGTCTTGATGGCGGCCATCAGGGTGGTGCCACCGTCAATGTTGCCGTGTTCGTCATCGTGCTCCGGCAGCAGCAGCTTGATGCCGATCCAAAGCAACAACAGCGCACCGACAATCTTCAAATAAGGCAGGGCCAGCAGTTGCAGCGCAAAGAAAATCATCACCACGCGCAGGCCAATGGCACCGATCACGCCCCAAAAGATGCCTTTTTGACGTTGTGCCGGCGGCAGTTTCCGGCAAGCCAGGGCAATCACCACCGCGTTGTCACCGCCGAGCATGATGTCAATGGCGATGATTTGCAGTACGGCGATCCAGAAGAGGGAGGAGGTTAAGTCAGGCATGGTCAGTCAAACGTTTCAATCGGCGCAGGGCGTCATTCCGGGAGCGTTGATTGTGCCACCGGGGTGCCAGACAGGTTCTTTGTCGTCTGGTGTGGAATCTGCGCGCCATGGTGCGCCCTTGGGCATTGCCTGTGAAAATAACCGCTTTTCTCATCTTGGCGACTTTGTAACCATGAAATCCATCATTCGAGCCTTTTTCAGAGCCCTTCGCGTGTTGCTCGGTCCTTTCATGCAGTTGTGGGAATTTGCCACCCGGCCCAAGGGCGTGGAGCGTGCACTCGCCGAGCAGCAGGCGGTGGACCGGCAATGCCAGAGCATGGTGCTGTACCAGTTCACTACCTGCCCGTTTTGCATCAAGGTGCGTCAGGAAATGCGGCGCCTGTCGCTGCCAATCGAGCGCCGTGACGCGCAGCATGACCAGAAGAACAAGGACGACTTGCTCAAAGGCGGCGGCACGGTCAAGGTGCCTTGCCTGAAAGTGACCGATGCCAACGGCCAAAGCGAGTGGATTTACGAGTCGGGGGCGATCATCACCCGCCTGAAAAGCCAGTTTTTATGACAAATCAGGCTGTAGAGCTTGATTTATAAGCATAACAAGCTACAGTCTATGTAGCGTGTTTGGCTTCCTCAACACTCATGGCTGGCGCGCAAAAAACAGCACGGTCATCATCAGTCCGGTCATGATCACACCCGTGCGCACCCACTGGGCCGGCAAACGCTTGGACCAGCGTGCGCCAAAAAAGCCGCCTGCCGTGGCGGCCAGCATCATCAGCACACCTGCGCGCCAGGCAATGGCGCCGGCCATCACAAAGGCCGCCACCGATAACCAGGACAGCACCAGCGAGTTAAGGTTTTTCATGGCGTTGGCGGTGTGAATGCGCGACTCGCCGGTGGCGCTGTAAAGGGCCATCAGCAAGATGCCCAGCCCGCCGTTGAAATAACCGCCGTAAATGCAGGCCGCCAGCAAGCCGGGTTCGCGCCACCTGGCCAGGCTTGACTCGCCGTGCGCAGCGCTGTTGGCATGCCGCGCAATGGCCGGGCCAGCGGCAAACAGCACGGTGGCAAACAGCAGCAGCCAGGGCACGATGCCCGAGAACACCTTGGCCGGGGTGACCAGCAGCAGCAAGGCGCCGG
>CAISLL010000234.1 GCA_903886165.1 uncultured beta proteobacterium
CGCCGTGCGCTGCGCTGTTGGCATGCCGCGCAATGGCCGGGCCAGCGGCAAACAGCACGGTGGCAAACAGCAGCAGCCAGGGCACGATGCCCGAGAACACCTTGGCCGGGGTGACCAGCAGCAGCAAGGCGCCGGCCACGCCGCCAAAGGCAGAAATCGCCATCTCGCGCTTCAGGCGGCGCGGTGGCACCGCACGCAGCTCAGCGCGAAAACCCAGTGTGCTGCCCAGGTAGCCGGGGCTGACGGCGAGGGCGCTGGTGGCATTCGCCATGATCGGCGGCACGCCGGTAAAGACCAGCGCCGGCAGCGTCAAAAAGCTGCCGCCACCGGCAATCGCGTTGAGTACGCCCGCAGCAAAGGCGGCGCTGGCCAGCAGCAGTGCCGCGGCCCAGGGGTCCGTCAGCATGGGTTGGCACGCACGACAAGGCGAAGCAACAACGACACGGATGATTTAGAAATGGAATTACGGTTTCAGTGTGGCGCCTTCGACCAGCACCTTGTAGGCGTAGCCGCCGCCAAAGTCCTTGTCTGCGCGCACGGTGCCGCTGATCAGCACGGTGTCGCCCACTTTGGCAGTATCGACACTGGTGACAAGCAGGTCGTTGGTGGCTTCCGCCTCAGAGCCCGAGCCGTCACGCACATGGAGCCAGTTCTTGCCCATGATGGCGGCATTGAGTTTGACCACACGGGCGCGCAGCAGCACGTCTTTGTCTTTCAAAGCTGCGCTTTTGCCAATGATTTCTGCCACGGTGTAGGCCTGCGCGCCGGTGGCTTTTGGCACCTTGACGTCGGCCATCAGGTCGGCCTTGGTTGCGGGGGTGGTGATTGCACCCAACTTCTGGGGCGCAGATTCAGGCGCTCCAGCCAGACTGCCGAAATAAATGACAGGAAAGGTCTTTTTCAGTGTGTTGCTCTGGAAATTGTCCATCTGCACCGCGTTTTCAATGGTGACGGTTGCGCCCTTTTTGACCGGCGCGGTAAGCACTGCAGACCAGACTTCGCCATTGGCGGTTTTCAGGCGCAGGTAGGTGTAGCTGTCAACGTCCCTGATCTCAAGCACCTCGCCCTTCACGGTGACATCCTCAGCAGTGGCCGTGCCCAGCATCGCAAGGCCGCAAACCAGCAGGAAGAGTTTCGGGATTTGTTTGATCATGATGGGGTGGTCCTCAGGATGTGGATGGGTGTTGTGGCGCCAACCGCCATTGTAAAAACACCGCTGTGATCGGCCCGTGCCGTGCCAGGATGGCCTTTTTTAATGCGCTACCCGAAACCGGGTGCCCCGAAAACTGAAGGTGGAACTGCGCGGCAGGATTTCTTCCAGCGTGACCCCGGCCGCCACCGTGCTGCCCTGTGGCAATACCTGGTTGTTGACCAGCAAGAGCCGCAGCGCCGGATTGTCCGAGTACACCGTGCCGGTGATGGTCAGCGGCGGGATCTGGCCGCGAGTGGCCTCGGGCAACTCGCTCAGCAAAGGTACGGGCGCGGGTGCCGGTGTGCTTGTGACTGTGGCGGTCGGTGCAGATGTCTTGCCTGTTGCGCGTGCCACGGTGTCAGGCTGGGTCACTGCGTTTGCTTTTGATGCGAGGGCGGCTTGCGGCGCGGCGGGCAAGGCCTTGGCCACTGGGGTTGTCGGCGCAGGTTTTGCAGGAGCAGCCACCGGCACCAGGGCCGGAACTGAAACTGGTGGGGCTGGCGCGCGCCAAAGCCACAGGGTAACCGCGATTGAAATCAGCACCACGGCAGCTGCCAGCAGCATCCAGAGCCGGTTTGAAGCGCCTGCAAGTGCGGGGCTGGCCGCATTCGGCCACGGCTGGGCGTGCAGGCCAGGCACGGCGCCGCGTGTGCGTTCGGCGTCGGCGCGTTTGAGGGCATCCAGAATGTAGGACATGGTTTATCCAGGCTCGGCTTGCAACTGCGGTTTGGTCAGGCCAAGCACGCGCTCGATTTGCATGAAGGTCAGCGGCCCCGGCAGGCCGTCGGCTGTCAGCCCCTGGGCGCGTTGAAATGCGCGTATGCGGTTCTGCAGCGCGGCATCCAGCCTGGGCGTTGGTGCTTGCGCAAGTGGCGGCACGCGTTCGATACGCGCCAGTTGCAGGGTCAGCTCGGTGATGGCTGGCCCGGTGCTGCCGTCACCCAGACCGGGGGTGTATCCGGGCGGTGGCTGCCAGTAGGTGGCAAAGTCGCCGTGCCAAAGCTGGTCCAGTGCCATCAGGCTCACGACATGATGCCTGGCGCCGATCTGCAGGGTGGCAGTCTGATCGGACAGACCCACCAGCACCGCATACACAGGGGCCGCACTGCCCGATTGCAGCGCCAGAATGGCGGGGCGGCCAAGTTGGCGCAATTGTGGCAATGTCAACTTGGTGGTCTGGTGGCAGCGCAGTGTTTGTAGCGCGGCTGACTGGCAGGGGGCATCGCCCAGTGCGGGCAGCTTCCAGACCGTGGCCAAGACCTGCCAGGCGGGGTTGATGTCTGTCGGCAGGGTTGCCAACAGGGCGGCTATGTCCTCCAGCGGTTGCGGGGTGGGCGGGTGAACCGCGGCCGGTGTTGCCGCCTCGGTCTGTGGGATCGCCGTGGCGCTGGCGGCTGTTGTGTTGGCCACATCCGGCCACAGCATGTAGCCTGCCAGCGCGGCGCCTGCCAGCAGGGCGGCGACACCTCGCATGACCGGTGTGTTGGCAGAGTGCCAAAACGACGCAGGGCGCGCGTTGGTGCCAAAGACCTCGGCCGCTGCCTTGTTGACCACATCCGTATCCACACGCTGCTGCCCATTGGCCCAGGCACCCAGCAGGGCGCGCCCACACAGCAGGTTGATGCGCCGCGGCACACCCTGCGTCAGCCGGTGAATGCGCGCCAGCGCCCTGGCCGTAAAGGGCAGCGCGCCGCTGTGCCCGGCCACGGCCAGCCGGTGGTTGATGTAGTGTGTGGTCTCAAGGTCGTTGAGCGCGTCCAGATGAAAGCGGGCAATCACACGCTGCGCCAGTTGCTCCAGCTCCGGGCGCGCCAGCATGCTGCGCAGCTCCGGCTGGCCAATCAGCACAATTTGCAGCAGCTTGCGCTCGTTGGTTTCCAGGTTGGTCAGCAGGCGCAGTTGCTCCAGCACGTCCCCGCTGAGGTTTTGTGCCTCGTCAATGATCAGCACGCAGCTTTGACCGCTGGCGTGGCTTTGCAGCAGGAAGGTATTGAGGGCGTCAATGTAGGCCTTGGCCGTGTGCGCCGGCGCGGCGCCCGCAGCCAGTGTGATGCGGAATTCTTCGCAGATGGACTGCAGCAGCTCGATCACCGAGAGCTTGGGGTTGAAGATGTAGGCGACATGGCAGCCAGCGGGAATCTGCTCCAGAAAACAGCGGCAAATGGTGGTTTTGCCGGTGCCGATGTCACCCGTGAGCAGCACAAACCCGCCACCCGTGCCACCCGCCGCATGGCCGTTGCCCGCCACCCCGTAAAGCAGGTGCGCGAGGGCCTCCCGGTGGCGCTCGCTCATGAAGAGAAAATGCGGGTCCGGGGCGATGGAGAAAGGGTCCTGGGTCAGGCCGAAGGTCTTGGTGTACATATCAATCAGGGGCCTCTGAGACTATCAGACAAAAGGCCTTGCAAATCTTGCCAGGAATGGACAGTGACGCCGCTGCGTTGCATGCTGTCATCTCCGCCATAGACCAAATGGGCTGGCAAAGCCGAATCGCCCGCATAACGCGCCCATTTGGTCAACCCACTTAAAAAGTCAGCATTGAAAGTCTTGCCGGATTTGACCTCCACCGGGGTCAGTTTTTCGCCCTGCTCAATGAGCACATCCACCTCTTCACCCGTGTTGTTGCGCCAGAAATACAGGTTGGCATTGAGCCCCTGGTTGAACCGGCTTTTAAACAGTTCACCCACCACCCAGTTTTC
>CAISLL010000235.1 GCA_903886165.1 uncultured beta proteobacterium
GCCATCATGATGACCAAAGCCAGCAAGGCAAACATCATGAACTGGCCCATGGCCTCACCCAATCCGAGCGAACTGGCCAACCAGGCCAAGCCAAGGCCAGCAGCCAAACCACCCAGCATTGCACCCCAGGGCTTCTTGGGAGCTGCGGCTGCTGTGACAGGTGTCGCGGGCGCGGGTGCCTTGGCTGCATTTGTCGCACCCTGTGTGGATGCAGCTGGCGGTGTCTCCTGACGCTGGCTGACGTTGCTGGACTGTTTGCCAAAAGAGGTGCCACCGCCAAGGCGTTTCGCCGCTTCTGCGTGGCCGGTGACCAGCACCAGGCACATCGTCAACACCGGAAGCCAACTTTTCATAACAACTCCAAATTGATTGATCATTTCGACACAGGGATCAGGGCAGGAGGGCTCAACACTTGATTCCTACGTGCAAGGCTACCAGACCACCGGTCAAATTGTGGTAATCCACATGACCAAAGCCATTAGCCTTCATCAGGGATTTGAGCTCTTCCTGGCTTGGATGCATGCGAATCGACTCGGCCAGGTATTGGTAGCTTGATGCATCCCCGGCCACCCATTCACCGAGTTTTGGCAACACCTTGAACGAGTACCAGTCGTAGGCCTTTTCAAGCGGCTTGGCCACTTTGGAAAACTCAAGCACCAGCAATTTGCCACCGGGCTTGAGCACCCGGTTCATCTCGCCAAGGGCCATGCCCTTGTGTGTCATGTTGCGCAAGCCGAACGCAACGGACACCAGGTTGAAATGTTTGTCAGGAAAAGGCAGTTTCTCTGCGTCACAGACCACGGTGGGCAATACCACCCCGGCATCGACCAGTCGGTCGCGTCCGGTGCGCAACATGGCTTCGTTGATATCGGTGTGAACCACCTCGCCGGTCTTGCCAACTTTTTTGGCAAACGCCAGCGCCAAGTCACCCGTGCCCCCGGCAATGTCCAGCACTTTGTCACCTTCATACACATTGGCCACCGTGACCGTGTAGGCTTTCCAGACGCGATGCAGACCGATCGACATCAGGTCGTTCATCAGGTCGTACTTGGGTGCCACCGAGTCAAAGACACCCTTGACGTGTTTGGCCTTTTCAGCCTCTTCTACGGTTTGGTAGCCAAAGTGTGTCGTGCTCATGGGTGAATGGTAGTGTTGATCCCCGCAGTTGTGCGCTGATGGCACAAGCGACTGCAAGGAATTGTTGCAAATATCACGAAATCGGCTTGAAGCCCAAGGCAGGCAATGAATCCTTCCAAGCGCTCAAGGAACTGGCGGCGGCTGTTCAGTGACTGCCACAACTTGAACCGGCTTTCTCCGGCATGGGTGCGTCACGCTCAACACCCGCCGCTGCCAGGCGCGCGGTGTAGTCAGCCCACAACTTGTCCTGTTGCGATCCCAGAAAATACAAATAGTCCCAGGAGAAAATACCGCTGTCATGGCCGTCCGAAAACGCGGGTTGCACGGCGTAGTTCCCGATTGGCTCCAGGCCTGTCAGCTTGACGTCCCGCTTGCCGGTTTGCAGGGTCTCCTGCCCCGGGCCATGGCCAGCGACCTCGGCCGAGGGTGAATACACCCGCAACAACTCAAACGGAATGCGAAAACTTGCGCCGTCCGAAAAGCTCACCTCCAACACGCGCGACTGGCTGTGCACCGTGATGTCATTGGGCGTCGGAGCGCCGTTATGTAAACCTGCCATGTGTCACCTCGTCTTTGTTAATACCATCAAATCAAACCAGTACCCGCTCAATACCGCCTTCATTGGCGACTCTGACGTAATCAGGCATCCACTGTTCGCCCAGAATCTGATTCGCCATCTCCACCACAATGTAGTCGGCCTGCAGCAGACCGTTTTGCAGGTCTTCGCCATAACGGCTCAGGCCTTGCAGACAAGCCGGACAGGAAGTCAGTATCTTGAGGTTGTCTTTGGCACCCACGCCGTGCATTTGGCGCAATTGCGCTTCGCCCTTCTGGATCTCCTCTTCCTTGCGAAAACGCACCTGGGTCGACACATCCGGGCGATTCATGGCCAGCGTACCCGACTCGCCGCAGCAGCGGTCTGACAGAACGACGTTGTCACCCAATAGCGCCTTGACCGTCTTCATCGGCTCCTGCTGTTTCATCGGGCTGTGGCACGGGTCATGGAACAAATAACTACGGCCATTTTGGCTACTGCCAGCGGCATCTGCCGAAAGGGAATCACGTAACGTGATTCCCTTTTCCAGCAAGAACTCATGGATGTCGATGATGCGGCTGCCCGGGAAGATCTTGTCAAACTCATAACCCTGCAACTGGTCATAACAGGTGCCACAACTCACCACCACGGTCTTGATGTCGAGGTAGTTCAAGGTGTTGGCGACCCGGTGGAACAGCACACGGTTGTCGGTGATCATTTTCTCTGCCTTGTCAAACTGGCCACCACCACGCTGCGGGTAACCGCAGCACAGATAACCCGGCGGCAACACCGTTTGCACCCCGGCATGCCACAGCATGGCTTGTGTGGCCAGACCCACCTGGCTGAACAGACGCTCGGAACCACAACCCGGGAAGTAAAACACCGCCTCGGTTTCACCCGTGGTGGTTTGCGGGTTGCGGATGATCGGCACGTAGTCACGGTCTTCAATGTCAAGCAAAGCGCGCGCGGTCTTCTTTGGCAGACCACCTGGCAACTTCTTGTTGATGAAGTGAATCACCTGCTCCTTGATCGGCGCCGTGCCCAGTGACGCCGGCGGCGTCTTGGTCTGCTTGCGTGCAATCACTTTGAGCACATCCGCAGCCAGACGCTGCGACTTGATCGCCACATTGACCATCAAAGAGCGCGCCAACCTGATGGTCTCGGGGTTGGTCGCGTTGAGCAGGAACATGGCTGCCGCACCCGCAGGCCGGAAGCTCTTCTTGCCCATTTTGCGCAACAGGTTGCGCATGTTCATCGACACGTCACCAAAGTCGATGTCAACCGGACAGGGCGACAGGCACTTGTGGCACACGGTGCAGTGGTCGGCCACATCCTCAAACTCAAGCCAGTGTTTGATGGACACGCCGCGGCGGGTCTGCTCTTCGTACAAAAAGGCTTCCACCAGCAGCGAGGTGGCCAGAATCTTGTTGCGTGGGCTGTACAGCAAGTTGGCGCGCGGCACATGCGTCGAACAGACCGGCTTGCACTTGCCACAACGCAGACAGTCTTTCACGCTGTCTGCAATCGCGCCGATGTCTGACTGCTGCATGATCAGTGACTCATGCCCCATCAAACCAAAACTGGGCGTGTAGGCGTTGGTCAGATCGCCATATAAAAAATCAGACTCTGCCCCATGTATTGATTGCTTTTGTTGCTCTGTAATACGCAGAAGCTTGCCTTTGTTGAAGCGACCTTGCGGGTCAACTTTTGCTTTGTAGTCAGTGAACGGCTGCAACTCGGCATCAGTCAGAAATTCAAGCTTGGTGATGCCAATGCCGTGCTCGCCCGAGATCACGCCGTCCAGGCTGCGTGCCAGCTCCATGATCCGTTTGACCGCACCATGGGCGGCTTGCAGCATCTCGTAGTCATCGCTGTTGACCGGAATGTTGGTGTGCACATTACCGTCACCGGCGTGCATGTGCAAAGCCACCCAGACCCGGCCCTTGAGCACACGCTGGTGAATGGCGTTGCATTCTTTAAGCACCGGCTCGAATGCAACACCACTGAAAATTTGCTGAAGGGGCTGGCGGACTTGTGTCTTCCAACTGGCGCGCAGGGAATGATCCTGCAACTGCCCGAACAGCCCCTCCACATCCCGCAACCAGCCCGACCATAGTCCACGCACATCCTCAATGAGCGCCAGCGCCTGCGCCACCCGGTCTTCCAGCAGTTCTGCAGATGAGATCTCAGCCGCGTCATCATGGCGACCCAGTGGCAGTGTGCCCTGGCTGAAAAAGTCAGTCAGTGCGTCACAGAGAGCCAATTTGTTGCGCAGACTCAGCTCGATGTTGATGCGCTCGATACCATCGGTGTACTCGGCCATGCGTGGCAGCGGAATCACCACATCCTCATTGATCTTGAAGGCGTTGGTGTGTTTGCTGATGGCAGCTGTGCGCTTGCGGTCCAGCCAGAATTTCTTACGTGCCTCGGGGCTGATGGCAATAAAACCTTCACCGCTGCGCGAATTGGCAATACGCACCACCTCTGACGTGACACGCGCCACCTCGTCGGCATCGTTGCCGGCAATGTCTCCAAACAGCACCATCTTGGGCACGCCGCCCCCACTCAATGCGGCGCCGCGTTTACTCTTGGTGGCATAGCCCACCGCTTTCAGGTAACGGTCGTCCAGGTGTTCCAACCCGGCCAGCAACACGCCCGAGCGCTTTTGCTCGGCAAACATGAAGTCCTTGATCTCGACGATGCTGGGCACTGCGTCTCTGGCGTTGCCAAAAAATTCCAGACACACAGTACGGGTGTGTCTGGGCATGCGGTGCACCACCCAGCGCGCACTGGTGATCAGGCCGTCACAACCCTCTTTTTGAATGCCCGGCAGCCCACTCAAAAATTTGTCTGTGACGTCCTTGCCCAAACCTTCCTTACGGAAGGTCCTGCCGGCAATGTCGAGCCGCTCCAGGCGGATCGGCGTCTTGCCGTCAGCCTTGAAATACTGCAGCTCAAAACTGGCCACCTCGGCATCATGAATCTTGCCCATGTTGTGGTTCAGCCGTGTCACTTCCAGCCATTCCGCCTGCGGCGTCACCATGCGCCAACTGGCCAAGTTGTCCAAGGATGTGCCCCACAACACTGCTTTTTTGCCGCCTGCATTCATGGCAATGTTGCCGCCAATACACGATGCTTCGGCTGAGGTCGGGTCTACCGCAAACACAAAACCTGCGCGCTCTGCGGCTTGCGCCACCCGCTGGGTGACCACACCCGCTTCGGTCCAGACCGTGCCCACTTCATGGTCCAGGCCGGGCAATTTGCGCATTTCGACCTCGGTCATCGCCTCCAACTTTTCGGTGTTGATCACCACACTTTTCCAGGTCAGGGGAACGGCGCCGCCGGTGTAGCCGGTGCCGCCGCCACGCGGGATGATGGTCAGGCCCAACTCAATGCAGCCTTTGACCAGACGCGCCAATTCAGACTCCGAGTCAGGCGTCAGCACCACAAACGGGTATTCCACCCGCCAGTCGGTCGCATCCGTCACGTGGCTCACACGGCTCAGGCCGTCAAACTTGATGTTGTCCTTGGCCGTCAGTTTCACCAGCACGTTCTGTGCCTTGCGGCGCAGCGTGGCGGTTTCGACAAAATTCGCATCAAAGGCCTGCACTGCCCTCTCTGCAGCCACCATCAGCAGGCCAACCAGGGCGTCACGCTCAGGGTCGGTTTCAGGTGTTCGGCGCTTTTGCACCTCGTGCAGGCGATGGTGCAAAGCTTCCACCAGCAGCACCCGGCGTTTCGGGTTGTCGAGCAGGTCGTCCTGCAAATAGGGGTTGCGCTGTACCACCCAGATGTCGCCCAGCACCTCGTACAACATGCGGGCTGAGCGACCGGTGCGTCGCTCATCGCGCAACTTGCTGAGCCAGCCCCAGGCCGACTGACCCAACAGTCGAATGACAATTTCCCGATCAGAAAACGAGGTGTAGTTATATGGGATTTCGCGAATGCGTTCCTGGCCATGGGGCGCGATAGCACCAGAAGGCATCAAGTGGCTGAGCTGTGTGGGGGCGTTCATCGGATGGTGTGATTGCAGCCGGTGCGGAGGAATTCATGCGCTGAATCTCGCGCGTCCCGGCTGTACAGGCGATGTTACCGCAGCGCAGCATTGCCCTGTTGGGGGCATGGTGACCCTGTGGAAACCCTGATATTCGCGCACGCAAAACCAACGTCTAATCCATGATCAGTTGAATATAAATCATCCCTACGCCCTCATAACACCACCATGCGAGTCACCTACGACCACTGGCCCTACCCTCAATGGATTGCCCACCGAGGCGCCGGCAAACTGGCACCGGAAAACACGTTAGCCGCTTTTCGCGCGGGCGCCAATTTTGGTTACCGCATGTTCGAATGTGATGTGAAACTAAGCGCAGATGGCATTCCTTTTCTGATGCACGACGACACCTTGCAGCGCACCACCAATGCGGTTGAGGCACTTGGCCGAGGTTTGAGCGATGTTGGCGGGGAGCATCCCTGGGGCACGCTGGCGCTGCTGGATGCAGGCGGCTGGCATTCCCGCGCCTACACAGGCGAAACCTTGCCCACCTTTGAAGCCATTGCACGCTTTTGCCTGCACAACGCGCATTTTCTGAACATCGAGATCAAAGCGACCCCCGGCACCGAACGCCACACCGGCGAGGTGGTGGCACGCCATGCCGCCCGCCTGTGGCATGGGGCCGAAGTGCCGCCACTGCTGACCTCGTTCGACGTGGCATCGCTGGAAGGCGCGCTGCACGCGCAACCCGAACTGCCGCGCGGCTTGCTGCTTGAGCATTTGTGGCCCGGATGGCTGGAAACCGCGCTGCGCCTTGGTTGCGTGGCGGTGGTCTGTGACCACACGCTCTGGGACAGCTCCAGCATGACCCAGGCGAAACATGCCGGTCTGCGCACCCTGAGCTACACGGTGAACGACGAAGCTCAGGTGAAGCGGCTGTTTGACCTGGGTCTGGACGCTGTCATCACCGACCGGGTTGATGCGTTCACGCCCGCCAACCCTTGAGCAAGACCCACTGGCAGGTGGCGCTGGCAAGCACCAGGGCGAGGTAAGTCAGCATCTTGCCATCACGGCCAAAAAACAGCAGGCCAAGCACAAGGGTTGCCAAACAAAATACAAAATTTATAGCAATTTGCTTAATAAAGGCATAGGCTACAGGGCCTTTCTTTATTACAAAACGACTCAGTGTGGGCACCAGCAAAGCCAACCAGGCCGCAGGCGCCACAAAATTGATGGCATGGTTAAGCAAGGTCAGTGGGCCCATCAACATCCTCGAAAAAAGAAAAAATGACGCAAATCAAAGCTCACAGGCGCTGATTTTATAATCCGTGCATGGCAGTCTGGGCTTTAGGCATCAATCACACCACCGCGCCGCTTGATCTGCGCGGCCGGTTTGCGTTTCCGATCGACCAGGTGGAAGCCACCCTGCGTGGCTTGCGCAACACCCTGAGGCACCAACCTGAAGCCGCGTTGATTTCCACCTGCAACCGCACAGAAATCTACTGTGCCGGCGATAACCCACAACTGGAGCACACGCTGGACTGGATGGCCAAGGCAGGTGGTGTGTCCCCGGCACTGCTGCGCTCGCACTCCTACACGCTGGAAAACAGCCTGGTGGCACGCCATGCGTTTCGGGTCACCAGCGGCCTGGACTCCATGGTGCTTGGCGAAACTCAAATCCTGGGTCAGATCAAACACGCCGTGCGTGCCGCCGAAGCAGCTGGCTCCCTTGGCAACACCCTGAGTCAGCTGTTCCAACGCTCATTTGCCGTGGCCAAAGAGGTGCGCACCTCAACCGAGATCGGCGCTCACTCCATCAGCATGGCGGCGGCCGCCGTGCGCCTGGCCGGGCAACTGTTTGAAGACCTGGGCGAGGTCAGGATGCTGTTTGTCGGCGCCGGCGAGATGATCGAACTCTGCGCCACCCATTTTGCCGCCAAGACCCCCAAATCCATGGTGATTGCCAACCGCACGCTGGAGCGCGGCGAAAAACTGGCCAGCCGTTTTGGCGGCGAGGTGATGCACCTGGCCGAGCTGCCGGACCGCCTGCACGAGTTTGACGCTGTCATCAGCTGCACCGCCAGCACGCTGCCCATCATTGGCCTGGGCATGGTGGAACGCGCCTTGAAGAAGCGCAAGCACCGACCCATCTTCATGGTCGATCTGGCGGTGCCACGTGACATTGAGCTGGAAGTCAAGGCCCTGGAAGACATTTACCTCTACACCGTGGACGATCTGGCCGGTGTGGTGCAAACCGCGCAGGCCAACCGCCAGGCAGCCGTGGCACAGGCCGAGGCCATAGTGGATGCCGGTGTGCAGAGTTTCATGCGCTGGGTTGACCTGCGTGGCTCGGTGCCCCTGATCCAGCAGCTCAATGCCCAGGCCGATGAATGGCGTGCCGTCGAGATCGCACGCGCCCGCAAGCTGCTGGCCAAGGGAACGGACGTGGACGCCGTGCTGGAAGCTCTCTCAAAGGGTCTGACACAAAAGATGCTGCACGGTGCCATGGCCGAGTTGCGCGCCGGCGACAACGCAGCCCGCGAGCGCGCCACTACCGCCGTGCAACATTTCTTTTTGCGTAAAGAACGTTAGCTGGGCTGCCCGTTCAAGACGCCCGCGGCGACTCGCCCTGGCTGTCATTGCACCTTCAGCTGTCATTGCGGGCTTGACCCGCAATCCAGGCCCGGCCGCACCGGGTCCCGGGTCAAGCCCGGGATGACAAGCCAAAATCACATTGCGATCCGATCCCCCTCACCTGCCACCTTGCCCCATGAAACCCTTTCTCCGCCAACAACTCGCCCGCTACGCCGACCGACTTGGAGAGCTTGAATTCTTGCTGTCACGCCAGGACATCATGGGCGACATGGAACAGTTCCTGAAACTGTCGCGCGAACACACCGACGTGGCCGCCGTGGCGGGTCGCTGGCAGCGCTACCAGCAGCGTGAAGCCGACCTGGCGGCAGCGCAAGACCTGCTGAAAGGCTCGGCCGATGACGCCGACATGGCCGAAATGGCGCAAGAGGAAATTGATGGCGCACAGGCCGAGTTGGCGCAACTGGAGGCCGAGTTGCAGCGCATGTTGCTACCCAAAGACCCGGACGACACACGGCCAGCGTTTGTTGAAATACGCGCCGGCACCGGAGGTGACGAATCTGCGCTGTTTGCAGCCGATCTGGCACGCATGTACCTGCGTTATGGCGACCGCAAGGGCTGGAAGCATGAAATCATCAGCGAATCCGCCAGTGAACTGGGTGGCTACAAAGAAGTGGTGTTGCGCATAGAGGGTGACAACGTGTACGGCGCGCTCAAGTTCGAGTCCGGTGGCCACCGTGTGCAGCGTGTGCCGGTGACCGAGACACAAGGCCGCATCCACACCAGTGCCTGCACCGTGGCGGTGCTGGCCGAACCCGACGAGGCCGAAGCGATCAAGATCAACCCGTCTGACCTGCGCATTGACACCTACCGCGCCAGCGGCGCTGGCGGCCAGCACATCAACAAGACCGACTCGGCGGTGCGCATCACCCACCTGCCCACCGGGACCGTGGCCGAATGCCAGGACGGGCGCAGCCAGCACGCCAACAAGGCGCAGGCGCTCAAGGTGCTCACAGCCAGAATCCACGAAAAAGACCGAGCCGAGCGCGCTGCGAAAGATGCCGCCGAGCGCAAGAGCCTGGTTGGCAGCGGCGATCGCAGCGACCGCATCCGCACCTACAACTTTCCGCAGGGCCGCCTGACCGACCACCGCATCAACCTGACCCTGTACAAACTGCTGAGCATCATGGAAGGTGACCTGGAGGACGTGGTGAACGCCCTGCAGGCGCACGAGGCCGCCACACAGTTGGCGGCACTGGAGCTGAACGCCTGATTTATATGAGAAATTGGCGTCTAGTGCTTATATACATTGCTTTGACAGCTGCTTTTTAGATAGTAATGATGTCACCCGTATCGACGCCCGTCAATCTGGCCCAGACGCTGGCCGCCCTGCAAACCGCCGGGCTGGAGCGGCTGGACGCACAGTTGCTGTTGCTGCATGTCCTGGGGCACGCGCCCACACAGCGCGGATGGCTGCTGGCGCATGACACTGACCTGCTGCCGCCAGAACGCGCTGCCGTGTTGGCAACCCTCGTCCAACGCCGCCTGCAGGGCGAACCGCTGGCTTATTTGACCGGATACAAGGAATTCTTTGGCCTGGTCCTGAAAGTGGACGCTCGCGTGCTGGTGCCCAGGCCTGACACGGAAACCCTGGTGATATGGGCACTGGAGGTGTTGCATGGCCAGCAACGCGTGATCGACCTGGGCACCGGCAGCGGCGCGATTGCGCTGGCGTTGAAAGCCAGCCGACCCGTGCTCCAGGTGTCTGCCATCGATTTCAGCCACGATGCCTTGGCCGTGGCGCAGGCCAACGCCGAACGGCTACAGCTTGACGTGAGCTTCAGTCAAGGCGTGTGGCTGGCGGGCTTGCCCGACCCATCCTTCAGATTTGACTGCATTGTCTCCAACCCGCCCTACATTGCCGCACTTGACCCCCACCTGGCCGCCCTCACCCACGAGCCGCTGCCGGCGTTGGCCAGTGGCGCCGATGGCCTCGATGACCTGCGCCAGATCATCATGCAAGCGCCTGCACACCTCAAGCCCGGTGGCTGGCTGCTGCTGGAGCATGGTTACGACCAGGCCCAAATAGTGCGTGCCTTGCTGACATCGGCAGGCTTTGCCCAGGTGCGGTCCCGCTGTGATCTGGCGGGCATTGAGCGCTGTAGCGGCGGGCAATTCCAGGCCTCACCCCGTGTCACTTGCCCCACCTGAGCCCGACGAAATATGCCAACACCCGCACCCACGACACCGACCCAAGACGCCAACAGCATCGACACGCGTCTGATCGAACTTGAAATCAAGGCCAGCTTCGCCGAAGACTTGATCGACAAACTCGACCAGATCATCACCCGCCAGCAATACCAGATTGACCACCTGATGCGCGAAGTGCAGTTCTTGCGCCAGCAAGCGCCCAATGACGGGCAAGTGCCAGTACGCAACCTGCGCGATGAGTTGCCACCGCACTATTGAGTCCATGTCCAAAAAAAATGCAACAAATTAGCCATTAGCCCTTTAATCAAAAGCGTATTGAGCTATATTTAATGCAGCATGTTGCAACACCCCTAAACGGCACAGGGTCACCCCCCCACAGGGCCATTGAAGGTGAAATAATCCGGCTTGTTATTCACAAAGGAACTTTTAGCATGAGCGACGTACAACAACGCATCGATGACCTGGTCAAACAAAACGACATTCTGCTGTTCATGAAAGGCAGCGCCAGCTTTCCGCAGTGCGGCTTTTCCGGCCGTGCCATCCAGATCCTGAAAGCCTGCGGCGTGGACGCCAAGGACATCAAGACGGTCAACGTGCTGGAAGACGACGGCATTCGCGCTGGCATCAAGGATTACAGCAACTGGCCGACCATTCCGCAGTTTTACCTGAAAGGTGAATTCATCGGCGGCTCGGACATCATGATGGAGATGTACGAAAACGGCGAACTCCAGGCCATGCTGGGCACCCCTGCAGCCTGATCCATACAGCGTCTGAACCCTCAAAGCGCGGGGCGTCGCCAGACCCCCCGCGCTTTTGTTTGCCCGAAAACAGGCCTTTAAAATCGGTCTGTATTCTTTTTGGAAATCACCCCGCCCATGCCACGCCAACTCTTTGTCACCACCGCCCTGCCCTACGCCAATGGCAATTTCCACATTGGCCACATCATGGAGTACATCCAGGCCGACATCTGGGTGCGTTACCAAAAGATGATGGGCAACGCGGTGGACTTCTGCTGCGCCGACGACACCCATGGGGCGCCGATCATGATTGCAGCTGAAAAGGCCGGCATCACACCGCAGCAGTTTGTGGCCAACATTGCCGCCGGGCGCAAGCCGTATCTGGATGG
Source organism: uncultured beta proteobacterium (assembly GCA_903886165.1). GTDB lineage: Bacteria > Pseudomonadota > Gammaproteobacteria > Burkholderiales > Burkholderiaceae_C > Rhodoferax. The sequence continues at coordinate 11,596 of CAISLL010000235.1, forward strand.
TTTTCACATCGGGTTCGACAACTGGCACAGCACCGACGCACCAGAAAACCACGAACTGGCACGCCAGATCTACCGTGACCTGCGCGACAACAAGGACGGCTCGCTGATCGA
>CAISLL010000236.1 GCA_903886165.1 uncultured beta proteobacterium
CTTGTGTGTACTGTGCGACAGGCATGGCTGCAACAGTAACGGAAAAGGGATTTTGTGTCCAGTAATTTGTTTACAGTTCGATGTTCGGTCTGTACGGGCGCACCGAATACTTACCGCGTAGGCAGCTCAGAAAATCACGACGGATGCATGTCGCGTCGCCGCATTGTTCACTGCCGCGTAGGCAGCTCAGAAATTAATTCAAACCCCAATGTAGCGCTGCCAAAGCGCCGGGTCAGCGGCCAACTTGGTCGAATCACCCTGCCATACCACCCGCCCCCGCTCAACAATGGTGTGGTGGTTGGCCAGCTTCAGTAGCCGCTGCACATACTTGTCGATCACCAGAATGGTCTGGCCACGCGCCCGCAGCGCATCCAAGCAGCGCCAGATGTCTTCGCGCACCAGCGGCGCCAGGCCTTCGGTGGCCTCATCCAGAATCAGCAGGAGCGGATTGGTCATCAGCGCGCGGCCAATCGCCAGCATTTGCTGCTCACCACCTGAGAGCTGGTTGCCCATGTGGCGCACACGCTCCGCCAGTCGGGGAAACAGGTCAAACACGCCGTCAAGACACCACGGCTCGCTGGCGGCACTGCGGTTGGCCGCAAACGCCAGCAGGTTTTCCTTGACGGACAGATTGGGAAATATTTGCCGCCCCTCGGGCACCAGCGCCAGCCCCATGCGGGCGATGCGGTCTGGCGTGTAGCCGTCAATGCGCTCGCCGCAAAAACGCACGCTGCCACGCAAGGCAGGCGTCAACCCCAGCACAGAGCGCACCGTGGTGGTCTTGCCCATGCCATTGCGCCCGAGCAGCGTGGCGACTTCGCCCGACTGCACACAAAAGCTCAGGCCAAACAAGACCTGGCTGGCACCGTAGGCGGTTTCCAGGTTGTCAACTTCGAGCAGGGCGCTCATGACGTGGCCTCTTCATCGTCGCCCAGATACGCCAGCTGGACCTCCGGGTGATGGCGAATCTCGTCCGGCGTGCCGCAGGCAATGACCCGGCCATAGACCAGCGTCGAAATGCGATCAGCCAGCCGGAACACCGCACTCATGTCATGTTCCACCAGCAGAAGCGTGGTCTCGCCGCGCAAGCTTTGCAGCAGGCTCACCATGGTCTCGGTCTCCTCCATGCCCATGCCGGCCATGGGCTCATCCAGCAACAGCAGTTTGGGCCGTGTCGCCAAGGCCAAACCGACCTCAAGCTGACGCTGCTCACCGTGAGACAGGGCGCCGGCCAGGCGGTGCAGCTGGGATGCCAGTCCAACCCGCTCCACCACCTCGGCGGCATCTGCATAACGCTCGGCATCACGCCGTGCCGGCCGCCAGAAGTTCAGGCTGTGACCGGCGTGGGCCTGCACCGCCAGGGCAATGTTGTCCAGCACCGAGAGCCGCGGAAAAATGCTGGTGATCTGGAACGAGCGCGCCAAGCCATGCGCCACCCGCGCATGCATGGGCATGTGCGTGACGTCCATGCCATCAAAATGAATGCGCCCTGCATTCGGCGCCAAGGCACCCGAAATCAGGTGCAACAAGGTGGTTTTTCCGGCGCCGTTCGGGCCGATCAGTGCGTGAATCTCACCTGCCACCACGTCAATCTGCACATGGTCCGTGGCCATCAGCGCGCCAAATTGCCTGACCAGCCCGTCCACATGCAGCAAGGTGCTGTGCGTCATGGCTGGTGCCTTTTGAATCGCAGACTCAGCAAGCCATTCGGCGCCAGCAAGACGACGGCCAGCAAGGCGGCACCCAAACCAAATTGCCAATGAATGGTGTAGGCGCTCAGGCTTTCTTCCAGCACCAAAAACACCACGGCCCCGACCAATCCGCCGTACAAATACCCGACACCACCCAGAATCACCATCACCATCAGCATGCCAGACTCGCTCCACTGCATCATGGACGGGCTGACAAACCCACCCAACTGCGCCAGCAAGGCACCGGCCAACCCGGCACAGGCACCGGCCAGCACAAAGGCTATGAGTTTGAAGCGGTACACCGGAAAACCGATCGCCACCATGCGCGCCTCGTTCTCCCGGATGGCTTGCAGCGCATGGCCAAAACGCGAGTTCAGCAGCCGATGCACGGCCAAAAACACCAGCACCGTGAGCGCCAGCACCAGCTGGTAAAAACTGGCGTCCTGGCTCAGATCCAGCCCAAAACCAAGTTCAAAACGACCCGACAGCGACAGCCCGTCATCCCCTCCAAAAGCCTTCAGCGAGACCATCAGGTAATACAGCATTTGCGCAAATGCGAGTGTGATCATGATGAAATAAACACCCTTGGTGCGCAGGCTGATGGCGCCAATCAACACGGAAAAAAGGCCCGCCATCACAAACGCTACCGGCAGCGCAAGCCAGGCAGAATTGAGGCCCAGTTGCATCAGCGCTCCTGCGGAATAGGCGCCCACGCCGACAAACGCCGCATGCCCAAAACTGACCATGCCACCAAAGCCCAGAATCAGGTTCAGGCTGGTAGCGGCCAAGGCAAAAATCAGGATACGGCTGGCCACCCCAATGTAAAACGGCTGGCCAAGAGCCTGCGCCAGCACGGGCAAAAGCACCAATGCCAGCAGCAACACCAGGCCGGTGCGCCAGTGCAGGGAATGGTCCAGCAAGCCCGGGCGCAGCCGCAACGCCGCAGCGGGTTTGCCCGGCGAATTGCGAGTGTTTGACGCCGGGTCAGCCATGGGCTGGAAACAAACCCTGCGGCTTGAAAAACAGCACTGCCGCCATCAGCACATAAATCAGGATCGACGCCACCGCCGGACCGGCATTGACAGCCACGTCTGGCCCCAGCAGGCGCTCGAACACAAAGGGAACCAGGGCGCGCCCGGCCGTGTCCACCACGCCCACCAGCATGGCCCCCAGAAAGGCACCGCGCACCGAGCCAATGCCGCCAATCACAATCACCACAAACGCCAGAATCAGGATGCTCTCACCCATGCCTACCTGCACCGCCAGCAGCGGCCCAAGCATGCCACCGGCCAACGCGCACAAACCAGCGCCAAAAGCAAACAGCAGGGTGAACAGGCGCCGCACGTTCACCCCCATGGCCAATGCCATTTCGCGGTTGGAGGCCCCGGCGCGCACCTGCATGCCAACGCGGGTACGCGTCACCAGCAGGTACAGCAGCAGGGCCGCAGCCAGACCCATGACAATGATGAACAAGCGGTATACGGGATAGCTGAAACCCGGAAACAACTCCACCGGCCCGGCCAGCGCGCTGGGCGGGTTCAGGGCGATGGGCTGCGAGCCCCAGACCATGCGCACCACCTCGTTGCTCATCAGCAAAATGGCAAAGGTACCCAGCACTTGCGACAGGTGGTCGCGCTGGTACAGACGGCGCAGCACGGTGAGCTCCAGCAGCATGCCAAGCGACGCAGTGGCCAGCACACCGCCAGCCAGACCGACCCAGAACGAGCCGCTGGCCAATGCGATGCTGGCGACCAGGTAGGCCCCGACCATGTAGAGCGAGCCGTGCGCCAGGTTGATCATGTCCATGATGCCAAACACCAGCGTCAGTCCGGCGGCCAGCAAGAAAAGCATCAAACCAAACTGCAGGCCATTGAGCGACTGCTCCAATACCAGAATGCCCGTCATCAGACCTGCTCGCCTTTACAGGGTCGGCATCTTGCATTCGCCGACATAGGCATCGGCATGGTTCTTGAACACCGTCCCCAGGGTGCGGTTGGTGATGCGGCCCTGCGCATCCCGCGTTATCACGCGCAGGTAATAGTCCTGAATCGGGAACTGGTTGCTGTTGAACTTGAAGGCACCACGCACCGAGTCAAATTTGGCCGCCGCCAGGGCCTTGCGCACGGCGTCCTTGTTGTCGAGCTTGCCCTTGACATCACGCACCGTCGCATCCATCAATCGTGCGGTGTCATAACCTTGAGCTGCATACAAGGTGGGCAGACGGCCATAGTCCTTCTGAAAATCGGCCACAAAACGCTTGTTGGCGGGGTTGGGCATGTCATGCGCCCACTGAGAGCTGTTGAACATGCCCAGCATAGGTTCCCCGACGGCGCGTATCACGTCTTCATCTGCCGAAAACCCGGGGCCAAACAGCGTCATGTCCTTGGACAGACCGGCGCCTACAAACTGCTTGATGAAGTTGATGCCAAGGCCGCCCGGCAAAAAGATATACACGGAATCGGCACCGGAGGCACGCATTTTGGAAAGCTCGGAGCCGTAATCCAGCTGGCTCAAGGGTGTGTAGGTTTCAAAAACAACTTCACCCTTGAAATAACGTTTGAAACCGGCCAGCGCATCTTTGCCGGCAGGGTAATTGGGTGCCAGCAAGGCGACCTTCTTGAAACCTTTGTCCTGCACGGTCTTGCCCACCGCTTCGTGCAGGTTGTCGTTTTGCCAGGCGACATTGAAGAAATACGGGTTGCACTGTGCCCCGGCGTATTGCGACGGGCCGGCGTTGGCGCTGATATAGAAGGTTTTGGCGTCAAAAATCGGCTTGCCCACCGCCAGCATCACGTTCGAAAACACCACGCCGGTCATGAAGTCAACCTGGTCTTGCTTGACCAGTCGGTCAGCGGTTTGCCGGGCGGCATCTGGCTTGCCCTGGTCATCGGCCACGATCAC
>CAISLL010000237.1 GCA_903886165.1 uncultured beta proteobacterium
CGGCGACTGTGGCTACATAGGTGATTCGGGTTGTGACCTGGTATTCGGCGCTTGGGAAAAACACCGCCAGGAAGCGGCGCGCCACCAAGTCATAGACTTTCTGCTCTGCCTCACTCAGGCCGTGCGGCGCCTGCAGCGTGGGGATGATGGCAAAGTGGTCACTCACCTTGGCATTGTCAAAAATGCGCTTGGTCGGCTTGACATAGGCGTCTTTGACGGCGGTGGCCGCAAACGGCGCCAGGTGTTTCATGCCGCTGTCGGCCAGCATGCCAAAAGTGTCCTTCACCACCGCCACGTAGTCCTCGGGGAGGTGGCGCGAGTCGGTTCGCGGGTAAGTCAAGGCCTTGTGGCGCTCGTACAAGCTTTGCGCAATCGACAGCGTGGTCTTGGCGCTGAAGCCAAACTTGCCATTGGCCTCGCGTTGCAGGCTGGTCAAGTCAAACAGCATCGGGCTGACCTGTGAGGTGGGTTTGCTTTCCTCTGTGACGGTGGCCTGCTGGCCGCGCACCGCATCGGCAATCGCCTGAGCCTCGCGCTGGCTCCAGACGCGGTCGGCCTTTTTCTCGGCATCGTCGGTGTCTTTCTTGTGCGCGGGGTTGAACCATTTGGCCGGGTAGTCGCCGGCCCGTGCCGCAAAGCTGGCGTGGATTTCCCAATAGTCACGGCTGATGAATTTGCGTATTTGCTCCTCGCGCTCCACCACCACGCTCAGGGTGGGGGTTTGCACCCGGCCGACGGTGGTCAGGAAGAAACCACCGTCGCGCGAGTTAAAGGCCGTCATGGCACGGGTGCCGTTGATGCCCACCAGCCAGTCGGCCTCCGAGCGGCAACGCGCGGCATCGGCCAGTGGTTGCATCTGTGCATTGGTGCGCAGGTGTTGAAAGCCATCGCGGATGGCCTGCGGCGTCATCGACTGCAGCCATAGCCGGTTCACTGGTTTGCCCAGTGGTTTGGCGCCACCGGCGTATTGCTCGATCAGGCGAAAGATCAGCTCCCCCTCGCGGCCTGCGTCGCAGGCGTTGACGAGTTGGCCGACATCCTTGCGTTTGGCAAGTTTCACCACCGCATTCAACCGCGTTTTGGTCTTGTCGACCGGTTTTAAATCGAAATGCGGCGGAATCACCGGCAGGTGCGTAAAGCTCCACTTGCCTCGTTTCACGTCATAGGCCTCGGGGGCCTGAATTTCCACCAGATGGCCCACGGCGCTGGTGACGACATGGGTGTCGTTCTCAAAATGTTCGTCGTGTTTTTCAAACTTGCCTGACACGGGCGTCAAGGCGCGCACGATGTCTTGCGCTACGGAAGGCTTTTCGGCAATGACCAATGTTTTGGCGAAAACTGCGTTTTTCATCTGACTACAATCCCTTTTCTCGCGCCCACACACGGGCGCACACACAGGTGGGCACGCACACGCGCACCCATACGAGTTCACGATACCAAATTTTGACCGTGCCCAACAAAACGTCCGGCAAAGCTGCCAAATCCACACTGGCCCGTCCGGCATCGACCCGGCGCATTCAGGTGCGCCGGTCCGGCATTCATGGCAAGGGCGTCTATGCCCTGCAAGACATCGCACAGGGTGAGACCATCATTGAGTACCTTGGTGAAATCATCACCTGGGAGGAGGCGCAGGCGCGTCACCCAAATGACCTTGACAACCCCAACCACACGTTTTATTTTCACATTGACGCCACAAGGGTCATTGACGGCGGGGTGGGTGGCAATTCATCGCGCTGGATCAACCATTCATGCGATGGGAATTGCGAGGCGGATGAGCAGGACGGTCGTATTTTCATCAAGGCCTTGCGCGACATTCAGGCGGGCGAAGAGTTGCATTACGACTACGGCCTGATCATTGACGAGCGTTACACCCCCAAACTCAAGGCCGAGTACCCATGCTGGTGCAAGGCGGAAACCTGCCGGGGCACGTTGCTGGCACCCAAACGCAAACGCCGTTGACCATGGCAAACCCTGTGCGCTGGCCCTGCGAGGCCATATGGGAGGCGGTGGCAGCCCGGCTGCCGGGTTTTACGGTGGAAGTGTTGCCGCAGGTGGATTCGACCAACAGCGAGCTGATGCGCCGCGCCCGCAGCGGCCGGCTGGAACCGGTGCTGCTGGTGGCCGAGCAGCAAACTGCTGGCCGCGGCCGCCTCGGGCGTCAGTGGTTCAGCGGCGCCGGACATTTGGCTGGCGCGCCTATAGCCTTGACGTTTTCTCTGGGCCTGAATTTGGCCCCGGCTGACTGGTCCGGGCTGTCGCTGGCGGTTGGTTTGAGCGTGGCACAAAGCCTACACCCCGACATTCGCCTGAAGTGGCCGAATGACCTGTGGTGGCATGACCGCAAGTTGGCCGGGATCCTGATCGAGACGGCCAATCTGGGTGAAGCCGGGTCGGGCCGTTATGTGGTGATCGGGGTCGGCCTCAACATTCAGACGCCTACTGCCCCCGGATTGTCGACAGAGCCAATTGGGCTGAAAGAGCTGGTGCCGGGTGTGGATGCCGCGCAGGCGCTAGGGCGCATTGCCGCGCCGCTGGTGCGCACTGTGCAGGCCTTTGAGGCGCATGGTTTTGCGCCATTCCAGGCTGCATTCAATGCCTGCGATGCCCTGGCGCAGGTGCCGGTGACGCTTAGTGATGGGTTGCAGGGTGTGGCGCAAGGCGTGGATGCAACAGGTGCATTGTTGGTGCGCACCACGCAAGGCGTGCAGCGGGTTACCAGTTCCGAGGTGAGCGTGCGCCTGCAATCGGGGCCAAGTTATTTATGACTGTTTGTAATCGGGTCATCTGATGTTGCGTATGTTTGTCTTGTTGTTGTTGCTGCTCAACGGGCTTTATTTTGCCTGGGGCCAGGGGTGGCTGCTGGCCTATGGTTATGGCCCCACGCGGCAAAGTGAGCCGCAGCGCCTGCAGCAGCAGATTCGCCCGGAGGCGATTCAGATCATCAGCGCGACGGATGCCGAGGCATCCCGGGCGGAGGTGGCCAAGTTGCCTGCAGCGCCGCCGCTGTCCCAATCGATTTGTCTGCAAAGTACCGTGTTTGACTTGAGTCGCTCCGAGGCAGTGCGGGCAGCGCTGGCAGGGTCTTTGCCTGCCGACACCTGGATTCTGGAAGAGGCGGCCACGCCTGAGCGCTGGATCATCTACATGGGTAAGTATCAGAACGCCGCCGAACTGGCCAAAAAGCGTGCCCAGCTAAGCACGCTGGGCCTGTCTTTTGAGGTTGTGAGCAATCCGGCACTGGTACCCGGCCTCTCTCTGGGTACCTTTGCGTCGGAGGCCAGTGCGCGTTTGGCACTGGCCGAGTTGGCCCCGCGTGGTGTGCGCACGGCGCGGGTGTTGCTGGAGTTGCCTGCTGCGCCGGGGCTGCGCTTGCGCTTGCCAGCGCTGGACGACGAATTGCAAAAGCGTTTGCAATCTGTGCGGGCTGCGTTGCCGGGCGTGGCGCTGGTGCCTTGTGCGGCAGTTGGTGCGCCGGGTTAGTCTGCGTCGTCGGTATACGCGGTAAAGCGCAACACAAAGCGTGCCCCGGGCGGTGTGCGCCCAGGGCGGGCATCCTCCATGCTGACGCTGGCATGGTGCTGGTGTGCGATCTCCAGCACGATGGGCAGGCCCAACCCGGAGCCGTCGGCCTCGGTGCCCAGGGCGCGGTAGAAGGGCTGGAAAATCAATTCGCGCTCGGCTTC
>CAISLL010000238.1 GCA_903886165.1 uncultured beta proteobacterium
ATCTGGCTACTTTGCAGGTCACGCATATTGCGCGTGACGATGAACTCGGCACCACCCGCCACTGCAACCTCAATCAAGTGGTTATCTGATTCGTCTGACAGGTTGGGCCTCCATAGGTAGTACACCTTTGTCCATTCGCAAAGTGACAGGAAAACATCCAGCAAGTTCTCGCGTTCGCTGGCATTTAGCCTGCTTTTGGTGAAAAGCGCATCACGCGCGAGAACGGCTTCGTATTCGGCTAGCAAAGATGCGCCTATCAAAGGTGTGAATCTATGTTCAAAACAGGCTCGTATGACAGCATTGGATGCACCCACACCAATGCAGGCACCCACAAAGACGTTGGTATCAATGACTATGCGCATCGCGATATGGTATCAAATTTGCAACCAAAAGCGAAGGTGATCAAAAATTTGGTGATAAAAGTTCCAAACCCCCTGGACATCGACAGCCGAAATCGGTAACTTGGGTACTCTGAGCCAATGGACGATTTTGTCGGTATTTCGGTATTTCGGTATTAGGTCATTTGGCGGCCTGACTGCGACTTTCGGGCAATACTCAGACTTGGCAAGTCGGGTGCGGTTGCAGGGTTGTAGCTTCTGCGGTAGCGCACTTCACAGCGCTTGCTACCCTCGTAAACCGTGAGGTGGGTCAATCGAATTGGAGACGACGGCCCCGACAATGCGCCAGAGTTTTTGTTGCGACAAATGCAGACGGCGAACAACTCCAGAATCGGTGCTCTTTCTCGGGCGACGGGTCTATCCTGGGTTCATTATGGTTTTGCTGAGCGGCATGCCGGGAGCCTGCAGGTGCTGCCGGCCGCGGATCAAGGGCAGGCGCAAACCTACAAGCACCTGCAACTTTTACAGGCAACCCATGGCCTGCGTATCGAGCTTTCCGCTGCTGCAGGTTTTAGTGGACCCCATTGGCTGCAAAGTGATATTCTGGCTTGCCCGGATCCCACCCACCTTGTCTGGACAACAGGTGGCACACTGGTGCCGGATGCTGAGTTTCAGAAATTTCTGGACTGGTCCCCATCAAGCTGACCAAACTAGGTTCTGCTGGCGTCCTTGTTCATTTTGAAGGAAGCAATTTGATGCCAGAAACTGAACCGAATGTACTTTTTGCCAACCACTCAACGGCCAAGCTATTGGCCATCGTGTCCGTTGAACATTCTGAAAGGGTCAGGTGTGGGCAGCCCAACTGCGGGCACTCTGTTTATCGCCGGATTCACGTGGTCAGGGAAAACAGCAAGTTGATGGTGCTCGGCTCAACTTGCTTTGCAAAACGGTATGGAAATGATGCTGCCCTGGGTTCGGCGCGGTTTGGTGGCGGTGAAGGCAAACCTTTGACGCAAGCAGAGCGAGAGCTCCTTGTGAACAATACGCAGGCGCTTCTTGAGCAATTTGAAATAGAGGCAGCAGCCCTAGAAGCTGCAAAGGTAAAGCCGACCCCACCAACGGTTTTGCAGCCAAGACCGTTCAGAGCCATTCAACACGTCATCGCCTCGGTGCCTCCCCGTGAGACGCCATGGGAATGGGTCAAGCCTTTGAGTTCAGTGATTTTCTTGAAACTCAAAGACGGGTCAGGCTGGATGCGTGCCCAGCGACGGGACGATAAACATTTGTTGGTACCGTGGCCAGTCTTTGAGGGGTGGGACGAGGCTTTGCCGCCACTCTTTGGTCCAATAGACAGTGCCTGCGGTGGTCACCTTCTTCCTGACGTGATTGCCGCATTGAGGTATTTACGCAATCATGCAGAGTGGGAGACAAAACCTGGTCGATGGAGAGACGTATTGACCGAAATTGCCAGCAGAACTGCGAGTTCCTGACTGTCAATGTGGCTGGAAAATCCCGATCTGACGGCACAATCGCATAACCTCACCAATCAGGAGTGCAAATGGCTGAATATGGCGAGTGGAACAAGAAGGGGGCGACGCTCAGCGACGCAACTGCGCTCAAGGACTATGGCGTAAATAGAGACTTCATAGTTCAAGGCATTCAGGCGGGGAAACTTGAGTACCGCGAAGGTGCGGTATGGGGTAACCCCTACATCAAGGTTCTAAAGAGTCAGTTGGAGCGGTTCATTGCAGAGGAACTTGGGTCGAACTATCTGGCCAATAAAACCTCACAAACCGAATTGCGCAAAATCAACAAGGAAATTGCCGAGTTGAAAAAGAAAATTAAGGACTTGCTTGCGCGCAAGGATGAACTTGAAAAATCAGTTGCGCTTTAGCCTGAAATTAGCACCGACTTTGGGAACTCAGATTTGATAACAATGAAATTGACTTTCGAAGGACGGATGTTTGCAAGTGTTCACTCGAACAGACTGATTGAGCGACAGCCTCAATCCCTGCCATCAATTTGCTCCGCTAATTTGGCTTGGCGCTTTCGTATTAGATTTAATACGAATTTCATATGATTTTGCAAATGAATTTATATGATTTGCAACTGTGTCTTGATGAGACACGCTCAATGTTGTGACTGAGTGATCTTGAAGAGCGTTTCTTGGTCTCTGGCGTTGAGCGCGGCGATTTTTGGGTCCGGCGCGCTCATAATGGATGTCGGGCGCGGATGGCCTGCCGGAGCGCGGCGAAGTAGCCCAAAGGTCGATTTTTCTCGGAATTTGTATTTTGAAATTTGTCAAAATTCGGATGAAAATCGGGTTTGTTTGTAAAAGATTTCAAAATTTTTGTGAGCTTGTCTAAAAAGACTATTACAAACAATGACTTACGCCATGTAAAACCTGTTGATAACTTCAGTGGTCATGGTGGGGTGGTAGTCTCATAAAGCCTGGCAACGGCCTCCGCCAATTTGATGCCATCCACACCTGCTGAGAGAATGCCGCCTGCGTAGCCAGCGCCTTCGCCGCCCGGGTACAAGCCCTCGGTGTTGACACTCTGAAAGTTTTCCCCGCGCGGCATGCGCAAGGGCGACGAGGTGCGGGTTTCCACACCTGTTAACACGGCGTCCGGCATGTCAAAACCCTTGATTTTTTTACCAAACGCAGGCAGTGCCTCGCGCATGGCGTCAATCGCATAGTGCGGCAGGGCATGGTGCAGGTCACCCAGTTTGACGCCCGGCTGGTAAGACGGCAACACCGACCCAAAACTGCTTGATGCTTCGCCCTGGATGAAGCCACCCAGCAGTTGCCCAGGGGCCTCGTAATTGCTGCCGCCCATCACATAGGCGTTGGATTCCAGTTGCCGTTGCAGGTTGATGCCTGCCAGTGGATGAACAGCTGTCGCGTCATTTGCTATTAATTCAAGAGCTTCTTTGGCATATTTAACACCATCTAGAGGCCCAAAGGCTTCAATAAACGAAGCATTCTCCTGTGGGTAGTCCACGGGTTCGATGCCGACCACAATGCCGGCGTTGGCATTGCGCTCATTGCGTGAATACTGGCTCATGCCATTGGTCACCACGCGACCCGGCTCGGAAGTGGCTGCCACCACGGTCCCGCCGGGGCACATGCAAAAGCTGTACACCGCACGGCCATTGCGGGCGTGGTGCACCAGTTTGTAATCAGCTGCGCCCAGGTTGGGATGGCCGGCGTGGCGGCCCCAACGGGCGCGGTCAATTACGCTTTGCGGGTGTTCTATGCGAAAACCCACAGAAAAGGGTTTGGCATCCAGGCGCACACCACGCCCATGCAGCATGGCAAAGGTGTCACGCGCGCTGTGGCCGAGCGCCATCACCACCTGGTCGGCGCGCAAGTCGTAGCTTTGCCCAGTGGATTGGTCCAGCACGGTCAGTCCCCGCACCCGACGGCCATGCACATTGCTTTCAATCTGCACGTCGGTCACACGCTGCTCAAAACGTATCTCGCCACCCAGCGCGATGATCTGCGCGCGTAGGTTTTCCACCACCTTGACCAGTTTGAAGGTGCCAATGTGCGGGTGTGACTCCACCAGGATTTCGGGCGGCGCACCGGCTTTGACAAATTCCTCCATCACTTTGCGGCCCAGGTGGCGCGGGTCCTTGATCTGGCTCCACAACTTGCCGTCCGAGAAAGTGCCGGCGCCGCCTTCGCCAAACTGAACATTGCTTTCCGGGTTCAACACGTGTTTGCGCCAAAGACCCCAGGTGTCCTGGGTGCGCTCACGCACCTTTTTGCCACGCTCCAGCACAATCGGCTTGAAGCCCATCTGGGCCAGCATTAGCGCTGCAAGGATGCCACAGGGGCCAAAACCGACCACCACCGGGGGCAACGACAGGTTTACTGGGGCCTTTGCCACCAGCCGGTATGCCATGTCGGGCGTGGGTTGAATATGAGGGTTGTGCGCGTTCCGTTGAAGTGCGGGCGCCTCCTGTGCCGGGTCAGTGAGTCTGGCATCCACGATGTACACCACCCGAACCTTGGCCTGGCGCGCATCAAAACTGCGTTTGAAAATGTGCCACTCGGCCAATTCGGTGGCTGACACACTCAGGGTTTGCAGGATGAGGGCATGCAGATCGTCGGGGGTGTGGTCAAGCGCAAGCTTGAGTTCAGAGAGTCGGATCATGGCGGCTGTGGGGTGGGCTTGTGTTCATCAAGCAGAAACCGCGATTTTACCGGGCGCTCTCAAAGCGGGTCCCGGCCATTCAAGCCGGGAGCCGATCAGGTGGGCAGAAAACCTTCGACTGACAAATAGCGCTCACCGGTGTCGTAATTAAAGCCCAGCACAGTGGCACCGGGGGCAAGGTCGGGCAGTTTTTTTGCGATGGCCGCCAGCGTGGCGCCGCTGGAAATACCAACCAGCATGCCTTCTTCAGTGGCACTGCGGCGGGCAAATTCGCGGGCGGGTTCGGCATCTACCTGGATCACCCCGTCGAGCAAGGCGGTGTGCAGGTTTTTCGGGATAAAGCCAGCGCCAATGCCCTGGATCGGGTGCGGGGCGGGCGCGCCGCCCGAGATCACGGGGGAGGCGCTTGGCTCCACCGCAAACACCTTGAGCTTGGGCCATTTGGCTTTCAGCGCCTGCGCCACGCCGGAAATGTGGCCACCGGTACCGACCCCCGTGATGAGCGCGTCAATGCCATCGGGAAAGTCTTCCAGGATTTCCTGCGCGGTGGTGCGGGCGTGCACCTCCACATTGGCCGGGTTCTCGAACTGTTGCGGCATCCAGCTGCCGGGTGTGGCGGCCACCAGTTCTTCGGCCCGGGCAATGGCACCCTTCATGCCTTTTTCACGCGGTGTCAGGTCAAACGAGGCGCCGTAAGCCAGCATCAGGCGGCGGCGTTCAATACTCATGCTGTCGGGCATGACCAGAACGAGCTTGTAGCCCTTGACGGCAGCCACCAGTGCCAGGCCGACACCGGTGTTGCCGGAGGTCGGCTCGATGATGGTGGCACCGGGCTGCAGCGCGCCGGATTGTTCGGCGGCTTCCACCATGCTCAGTGCAATGCGGTCCTTGATCGAGCCGCCGGGGTTGCTGCGCTCGGACTTGATCCAGACGTTGTGGCCTGCGCCAAACAGGCGGTTGATGCGCACATGCGGTGTGCGGCCAATGGTCTGCAGGATGTTGTCGACTTTCATGGGGACTGGCTCCTCAAATTGATGGAATGGCTATTCTGAACCAATTCATCGATTGTTTTTGACATATGGATAGAAGCGCCGGCTCTAAGTCGGCTTCCGCCGCGATAATGCACGCGTGAAGCCCGCCAGACTGTCGCTGGTGCAAGCCGCAAGGACGACGCTAGAAGCGTCGGGTGGAAACACCGCACTGGAGGAACGTCCGGACTGCACAGGGCAGCGTAGCAGCTAACGGCTGTCCACTGAAAGCCTGGCCCGCAAGGGGTAGGTATAAGGTGAGGATCAGAGCAACAGAGACGAGCCGATTAAGTTCGGGTGAAACGGGCAATCTCTACGCGCAGCAATACCAAGTAGGCACACGCAAAGCGAGGCGGTTCGCCGCAGCGCCATGTCCGGGGCCCCCGGAGTGTGCGGGTAGGTAGCATCGAGCCGCCGGGTGCCCAGCGGCCCAGAGTAATGG
>CAISLL010000239.1 GCA_903886165.1 uncultured beta proteobacterium
CCGCCCGAACGGCCACCACCACCTGCATTTGGGTATCAAAAAAGCGCAGCGTGTTGCGACCGGCCGCTTTTGCCTGGTACATCGCCAGTTCGGCGCGTTTGAGCGGCTCCTCATTGGCTTCGCCGGCGTCGCCGCCAACCAGGGTGATGCCAATGCTGGAGGTGCTGTGGTGCTCGACGCCTCCGATCGGATAACGTTTGCCCAGGGCCTGGCTGATTTTCATGGCCACGTTTTCGGCCTGTGTGGCAGCCTCCACCTTGTTGTGGCTCAGGTCTCCCAGCATCACGGCAAATTCGTCACCGCCAATGCGTGCCACGGTGTCGCCCTTGCGCACGCAGGACGTCAGGCGCTCGGCCACCATTTCCAGCAGCACATCGCCCTGGAGGTGTCCAAGTGTTTCGTTGAGGGTCTTGAAGTTGTCCAGGTCCACGTACAGCAGCGCGCCCGTGTTGCCACGCCGTGCGCAACTCACCAGCGCCTGCTCAAGCCGGTTCAGCAGCAGGCGCCGGTTGGGCAATCGGGTTAGAGGGTCAAAAAAGGCCAGGTTGTTGATTTGTTCTTCGGCGTTCTTTCTTGCAGTGATGTCAGAGAACGTGGCCACGTAATGCGTGGTTTGCTCCGACGCGTTTTTCACGGCGCTGATGCTCAGCCACTCGGGAAAGACTTCGCCGTCCTTGCGTCGGTTCCAGATTTCCCCCTGCCAGGTGCCCGTGCCCAAAATGCTGTCCCACATGGTCTTGTAAAAATCGGCATCGTGGCGGCCTGAGGACAGCATGCGAGGGTTGTTGCCCACCACCTCGGCGGCTGTGTATCCGGTGATTTCGGTGAAGGCCTGGTTCACGCGCAGGATGTCGCCCTGTGCGTTGGCAATCGTCATGCCTTGCTGGGACTCGAATGCAGTGGCCGCAATGCGCAGGTCTTGCGCGGCTTGCTCATGCTCGGTGATGTCTTCCACGAGTGAGGACACGCCCACCACGTTTCCGCTGGCGTCGCGCAGTGAGGTGTTGTACCACCGGCACTGGATCAATTTTCCGTCTTGGCGCAGATTGGCGTTGTCGCTGCGCATACCGCCGTTGCCGGCCAGCAGGCCTTGCAATACCGGTTCTACAAACAGGTGATCGGCTGGTGGAACGATGAAATAGGCAGCCTGCCCCAGGGCCTCAGCGGCACTGTAGCCGAACATTTTTTCTGCCGCAGGGTTCCATCGGACCACCCGGAACGTGGTGTCCCACTCAATCACCGCCAGTGGCGCCTGGGCGTAAATTGAGAGCAGCTTTTGCTGGCTTGCCAGCAGTTTTGCCATCAGCCGGTTGAAGCCGCCAATGAGCTTGCCGACTTCGTCGCGGCGCGCAATGGGCAGAGGTTGAGGCAGTTGGTCCGATTCGGCCAGTTCGGCCAGCGTGTCCACCGCGCTGAGCATCGGTGAGAGTTCGCGCTTGAGTAGCCACCATGTCAATACCCCGGCCAGCAGCGCCAGTGTCAGTGTGACGAGCAGCATGCGCTGCTGGAGCCTGTGGATGGGTGCAAACGCTTCAGCAGTGGGCAGCACCACCGCCAGCACCCAGCCGGCGACCGGAATCTGCCGGTAGGCTGCCAGCACACTTTGTCCCTGCGAATCGTTCATCACCACGGCACCTTCGCGGCCCATCAGAAATTGATCGAGCACAGGCATGGTTCCGGGTGTTGGCAGGGGTTCT
This sequence comes from uncultured beta proteobacterium, assembly GCA_903886165.1. Taxonomy (GTDB): domain Bacteria; phylum Pseudomonadota; class Gammaproteobacteria; order Burkholderiales; family Burkholderiaceae_C; genus Rhodoferax. The sequence continues at coordinate 1,698 of CAISLL010000239.1, forward strand.
ATCAGGGCGCGTTTGTCAGTGCCGGTGAAGGTCAGTCGATGGTCCGAAGACATCAGTGCATAACTGCCGCTTGCACCGTAACGCTGGCCAATGTACTGATCCAGAAAATTGGCATCGGTCAGGTTGGTGATGCCAGCCAGGGCGCCAATGACCTCGCCCGCAGGGCCACGGATCGGGACACCGATCAAAAATTCGGAATACTTACCGGACCGCGACACGTGGGGCTTGCCAATGGTTGTGTGGCCCTGGAGTGCGCCGATCAGGTAATCGCGATCGGCATAGTTGTTGCCAACGCGTCCGGTTGCCAGTGGGATTTCAGCCACAGCAGTGCCGTCGGCCCGGTAGGCAATGATCCCGGCGTTAAAAAGTGACAAGAAAACCCGGCGCCGCTGCATGTGGGCCTGCAGCCCGACTTGGTCCAGTATCATGGCTGCTGTGACATCGCTGGCCACTGTCTCAAGCGCATGAATGCGACTGGTGAGGTCACGGTTGATGTCGGCAGCGATCAGGCGCGCGTAGGAGAGCTGTTGCTGCCCCTGCACTTCTTGCAGGTCTTCACGCAACATGCTGCTGACAATGTAGGCCAGAGTCGCCATGCCGAGGATGAAGGTGCCCAAGGCCAATACCATCACCCTGGTTTTCAGTGAGCGTAAGCGGAACTGTCCAATATTCATCAAATTGGCCTGTTTCCCTTTATATTAAAAGGCAATTAGCTATAAAAAATATAGCTTTCAGCGCATGGCAAACTGGGCCTGCTTTCGGGAGTTTGCCACAGCCAGCTGGTGGCACACAAAAGCGCAGCGAAAGGTTGGCACTTGTTTAAAACGTTTCCCAATCCCCGTCGCTGCTGCCGCTGGCCAGTGCGCCGGATTTTGACGGCGCAGCCAAAGGTGCAGGCACGGTCGCCTTTTGTGGCGCCGCACGACTGGCTGTTTTGCCGTTACCCCGCGCTGCTGCCCCCTTTGGCGTACCGATGGCGCGCCTGTCAGGGCCCTTGAAGTTGCTTACCTTGGGCGGGTGCGCGCGCACGGCGCTGGCGGTGGGCAGCACCAGACCTGGCTGGCTGCCCCCGGCTGCGAGCTTGAACACCGCCACGGTTTGCACCAGCTCATTGGCCTGGGATTTCAGGCTGCCTGCAGCGGCGGCCATTTCTTCTACCAGTGCCGCGTTTTGCTGGGTTGCCTGGTCCATTTGTGTCACGGCTTCACCGACCTGGCTGACGCCCTGGCTTTGTTCGTTGCTGGCCGCGCTGATCTCGCCCATGATGTCGGTGAC
>CAISLL010000240.1 GCA_903886165.1 uncultured beta proteobacterium
AAAGTGCAGGGCAATGCCCGGCGTGCCCTGCACCGCCCGCAGCAACAGGCGATGCAGGTCGGCGCGGTGAATGGTCAGGTAGGGCGCGCCATAGCGCTGCTCAAAGATCTGCCCCAACCGCAGGCTGCCAAGATGGGCTGCGGTGCTGGCGCTACGCACATCCAGCTGCTCAGGCACGGCCGCCACCTCACGCAAGGCATCCGCCAGCCCCCAGTCGTGCAACACCCGCACCACGTTAGGCCCGAGCTGGACGCCTGCCCCCACCTCGGCCACCTCGGCAGAACGCTCGCACAGGCACACCTCGTGACCGGCACGTGCGCAGGCCAACGCTGCGGCCAGTCCGCCAATGCCGCCACCGGCAATTTGTACTTTGCTCATAAGATATCTTGATTCAGGATGTTCAGTAGCGGATTGTCATCAATCAATAATTCTTCAGGCTGACAGCGGTGAGCGCCACAGGCACAGGCCAGCCTTTCGACACATACAGGAGCGATCCATGCCAATTTTTCCCAGCACGTCGTGGCTCACATGCCTTGCATTTGCCGGCCAGATCGCCCTCGCCGCAGCTCAGACAGTGACGCCGCAAGCGCTTGCCACCGGCCTTGAACACCCCTGGGCCGTCGCATTTTTGCCTGAGGGCAGGTTTTTGGTCACCGAACGCCCGGGGCGAATGCGTGTGATTGAAGCCGACGGCCGCGTGGGTGCCGCGCTTGAAGGACTGCCTGAAGTGGCGGCCAGGGGCCAAGGCGGCCTGCTGGATGTGATCCTTGATGCGGATTTCGACCATAACCGCACCCTTTACTTCTGCTTTTCAGAGCCCGGCGCGGGCGGCAACAGCACGGCACTGGCACGCGCGCGCCTGTCTGGCGAGCGCACACGTTTGCACAATGTGCAGGTGATCTTCAGCGCCAAACCCAAAGTGGCCAGCACATTCCACTTTGGCTGCCGCATCACCGAAAGCAAAACGCAGGGCAAGCCGGACGGCCTGCTTTACATGACGCTGGGTGAGCGCTACGTGCGCAAGGACGATGCCCAACGCCTGGACAGCCATCACGGCAAAGTCATCCGCATTGCCAAGGACGGCCAGGTGCCGGCGGACAACCCGTTTGTCAAGCAAGCGGACGCCCTGCCAGAAATATGGTCTTACGGTCACCGCAACCCGCAGGGTCTGACCACGGCACCTGATGGCACCCTGTGGGCGCATGAACACGGCCCGCAGGGCGGAGATGAAGTTAACCTGATCTTGCCTGGGCGCAACTACGGCTGGCCGGTGATCACTTACGGCCAAAACTATGGCGGTGGCGCCATCGGTGCCGGGCTGACGACCAAAGAAGGCATGACCCAGCCGCTGCATTATTGGGTGCCGTCGATTGCACCGTCCGGAATGGTGTTTTTGACCAGCGCACGGTATGGCCAGACCTGGCAGGGCAATTTGTTTGTTGGTTCACTCAAGTTCGGCTATCTCAACCGGATTGAGCTGTCCGCCGCGTTCAAGGGTCCCGTGGTGCGTGAGAGCAAGCTGCTGGCTGATCAGGGCGAGCGCATCCGTGATGTGCGCCAGGGACCCGATGGCCTGCTTTATGTACTGACCGACAACCCGCGCGGGCGCTTGATCAGGCTGCTGCCGAAGTAGGTCGACAGCACAGCAGGCGGTCAACTGACAGGGTCAGGTGATTTTTGCCAACTGGTTTCCAGTCGGTCACGCCCACTGTTTTTGGCCCGGTACAGCGCTGCATCAGATTCGGCCAGCAAGGCTGGAAAAGACACCTGATCAGAAAAGTAACCGGCTCCAATGCTGACTGTGCAGGCAATGCGCTTGCCATCGACAACCACCACGTTTGATCGCACCTCGGCAAGAATGCGGTGTGCCAGTGCCAGGCCACCCTCTTGCGTGGAGTTGGGAAGCAGCACGGCAAACTCTTCGCCACCAATGCGGCCAATCACGTCAGATTCACGCAAAACCAGCTTCACGGTTTGCACAAACCCCTTCAGCACTGCATCCCCGGCCCGGTGGCCATAGGTGTCGTTGACCTGCTTGAAGTGATCCAGGTCAAGCATCAGCACCAGAAGCGGCAGTTCGTAACGCACTGAGCGCGAGAATTCCTGCTCTGCCACGCTCAAGAAATGTTGCCGACTGAAGGCGCCAGTCAGTGAGTCCACATTGGCCAGGGCCAAACTGGCCAGTTCGGCGCGTTTGATCTCGCTCACATCTTCATGCGTGACCACCATGCGCCGCGCAGCATCGCGCACCGGCGTGACCTTGATAGCGAACCAGCAGGTGCCACAGGGGCTCTGAACCGGTTCCGGTGTATGAAAATGAGGCACATCACTGGCTGCCACCGCGGCTATGCCGAGGGCCACCAGGTGCCGCACATGCTGATTTTTGCTGATCAGGTCCGGCAAAATGGCCAGGTAGCTCTGGCCAATTGTTTCCATGTGACCAAGCCTGGCCGCATAACTTTTCCACGCCGCGTTGGCTTGCACAATGCTGCCAGACTCATCCAGCACGGCAATCTGCGCCGACACTGAATCAAACACTGCTTGCTGAAACTGTGCCACATCCGCCAACGCTGCTTCAATTTCTTTTTTCTTGGTGATGTCCACCAGGGTGCCAATCACCCGCAGCGCCTGGCCAGCCTGGTCGCGCAGCAACACCACACCGCGACCCAGCACCCATTTCCAGCGGCCATCCTTGCACTGCATTCGATGCTCACTGACGTAATGGTTAATTTTTCCTGTGATGCAATCCTGCAATTTCTGCATCAACTGTGACTTGTCCGCACTGTGGACGCGCACCATCAGTTCGGTGACATGGGTACGCAATTCCTCGTGAGGAAACCCGAAAAAATCAACAAATTCATTCGACAACACCACGTCACCGGTGCTCACTTGCCAGTCCCATACACCATCCCCCACCGCCGAAAGAGCCAGCCCCAAGCGCTCGTCACTGGCGCGTAACTGCATCTCCATTTGTTGGCGATCAGACATATCGATCAGAGCAATCTGCCAGCCTGTGGTACCACCAAACCAAAGCACGCTGGCATGCACGAGCAGCGGATCTTTCCCCGCAATGTCCAGCAGCAAATCACCCGTCTGCACCTCACACCAAGACCGCGTACGCTCCAGCAGGTCATAAAATTCAGCCCGCTGCGCCTCAGCCACATACAACCCGAGACGACTACCCAGCAGCCGGGCGCGCTCCTGGCCCAGCATGCGGGCGCCCACCAAGTTCAATTTGGTGATGTTGCCGTCGGTGTCAATCATCACACTGCCAAACGGGGAGAAGTCGAAGATCTCGTTGCTCTGACTCAGCGCCAACTCCAGTTGCGCCCTGGCAGCATTGAGGTGTTGGTTTTGCAGTTCGAGCTCGATCTGTTGAATTTCCAGTTCTTCCAGCAACTGTTGGACTTGAGACAGATCCGGTTTGGCAGCATCAAGTTCTCTCCACTCGCTGACGCGCGCCACAGCCATCTGCCGCAAAGCCTCGTAGGCAGTCGGATTTTTACGGTACACCATGACCCACCTCTCTAGAACTTGGGGCTGGCGCCAGTGCGGGCAACCGGGCTTGTGATTGGCGCAAACCGTCTGCTTCGGTCGGGTCAAACAAACGCAGCACGCCATGCATGAGCGACAGGTCTTGACCGCTTGGAATGACGTACACATGGTCTAGCTGTACCGGCATCCGGTCATGCACTTGCTGCACCGGCATGGGTGTGTGGCGCTGCAGCAACTCCACCCGCATACCCTGGCTATGCCGGTCGACGTGTTGCTCCACCACAATGACCAAGCCGCAACGCGGCAGAATGTTCGACAAAAATTGCGCCAGTGCTGTCAGCCCTCCTGCAGAAGCACCAATGCCAACAATGGGGAAAGCTGCGCTGGTGGCAACTGTGTCTTGGTTGTTCAATCAGGCAATCCCTGTGATTGGTAAATCATCTCGTGATTTGCGCATTTTTGGAGAAGTGTAAGCGCACGAATCACCTGGCAGGGAAAATACCCAGAATGATGGCATGCGGTTTAGCGCGAATCGTCAAGAATCAATGGCATATTCCTTCATCAGTGACTCGGCCACTGAAATTTCCTTAAGTGTCGGGTGGTCGACAAGCACGGGCAAATGTGCCAACGTCAGGATCTTGAGTGCCACACTGCCCAAAAACATCCTTGACAAGCCGCTGCGCCCATGCGAGCTCATGGTGATCAGGTTGCAATGCTCGTTCTCGGCAACTGCCAGAATGGCCTGAGTTGCGTTGCCATCGAATTCAAGTCGCTGGCTTGCCGTCACGGCCTGTTCACTTGCAATATCCACCACCAGGCGAAGATAACACTCAGCGATGGCGCAGCACTCCGTCTGGTATTCTGATTCTGAAGGGTATTCAAACGGGATACCGCCCAAGTAGATTGGGTACTGGTAAGCCGGAATTGAAGTAAACACCACCAAGTGGGTCTGCAGACGCCGGGCAAAATCCACTGCCTTGAGCGCCCCGGCAATTGACCGGGCCGAGCCATCTGTAGGCGCCAAAATTCGCTCGGCAGTTGGACCGGGCTTTCGAAGCGCCACGACATTGGCGCGTGCCATGGCCGCTATCTTTCAAAATTGCACAAGGCATCACGTGAAAGAATCTTGATTTCACGGAAATCCACGGTGATGATGCCCAACTGAACCAGTGCCGAAAACGCCCGGCTGACGGTCTCTACTGTCACGCTTAAATGGTGGCCGATGTCGCGCCGGGACATGGGCAGGATGAAACGATTGGGCGAAAAGCCCAAGGCTTCAAAACGTCCGGACATGATGTGCAGAAAGCGTGCCACCCGTGACTCGGACTTGACCGAGCGTGTCAGCGAATAGGCCTCCTGCTCCTGAATGATCTCGCGGCTGCTGGCCCAGTAGGCCATGTGTTCCAGATGGTTGTTGCCACGTCCCGGTGAAAAAAGTGACGAGGCCGGAATGCGCACCAGATCGCAGTCGGTCAGGGCCACCACGTCGCTCATATAAGTGTTTTGGTAAAAGCCGTCAAAACCCAGCAAAGTGCCTTTCATGGGAAAGGCCAGCACATGCACGCCGCCATCCGCGTGCGTGATCATGGCCTTGAGGGTGCCGAGCCGGACCACATACAGGCCATCAAAAGGCTGGCCAGTCATCAATGCTGTCTGGCCGACTTTCAGCTGTCGGCGCTGGAACAGTGCCTCGTCATCGCATCTCAGCAAGTGTGCATCGTATTGCAACAGGTTTCGGAGTTCAGCCAAAGTGGACCAACGCTCGTCGCTTTCCAGTCTCAGGGGATGGTGTCCAGGGTGGGGTTGCCAGCGCGCAGATACGGGAGATGTGGGCGTGGTTTGAACGTTCAGCATGATGTGCCTCTCTCTGTATCTCTTATCGGAGTCCGTGCCCGGCGGGCATCAACGGGATCCTTGAGAGTTACTTTAGGCCGGAGCCGCCGCGGCGTCTGTAGGGAGAGTTGGATTGCTCAAGCCATCCGTCCTCAATACATGGCGCTAAATCTCGTAAAAGCAGGAACTTGCGGGGAGTTGGTCTTCTGCGTCAATCAGCTTGTGGCGCACGGCAAAACGCACCAGGCTCGGCACATCATTGACTGCCAGCTTTTTCATCAGTCGGCTGCGGTAAGTGGCCACAGTTTTGGGCGACAAATGAAGCGTTGTACCAATGGCAGAGCTGGCATGGCCGTCTACCACCATCAGGATGATTTGCCGCTCACGCGGCGACAGCAGGCTCAAGGGGTTTGCCTCCGGTGGCTGCGTCAGTGCTTCTAGCGCAAGGTCGGCGACATCGGCCCCAAGAAATTTCTTGCCAAACATCGCCGCCTGAATGGCCGCCATCAGGTCGCTTGCCGGAGAGCCCTTGAGCACGTAGGCGTAAGCACCCAGGCGCAGCGCTTCAGCCACTTGGTGCGGTTGGGCCGACATGGTTAACACGACGGTGCGCACAGGTAACAAGCGGCGCTGCAGTTCGGCCTGCAACTCAAGCCCAGAGCGGCCGCCCAGATTAAGGTCAAGCAGCAACACCTCGGGCCGCAAGCGAACCAGATCAGCCAGCGCCACTGTGGGGTCGGCGGACTCGCCCACCACCGAGTGGCCGCGTGCGACAAGCAGAGCGCGCAAACCCTCACGCATGATTTGATGGTCATCCACCAGGTAAACCGTGGTCATGACAGGCCTTGCCAATGAAAAGTGACCCGCGTGCCACTGTTGGAACCTGGTCCGCACTTGACACTGGCAGCGACTGCCTGGGCGCGCTCCTGCATGCCCAGAATACCCAGATGGCCGACTTGCATGCCGGACCCCTCAGGAATGCCAATGCCGTTGTCGGTTACCGTGATCCGCAAGGACAAGGCGCCGCCTGACAGGTCAACCGAGATGGCGCTGGCCCGGGAATGGCGCAGGGCGTTTTCAACCGCTTCGCGTACCACCATGAAGGCCGCGTATTCGACCTCGGGGGGCCACCGCATGGCCTCCAGTTTGGGAGGCACCTGGATGCTGATGTCAATGTGTGGCGCACCCTGTGCCCGGTTGCGCAGCTCGTTGTCTAGCGCCACACTGAGCCCCTGCTTTTCGAGCAGTGGCGGGCGAATGTCAAGCAACACCTGCCTGACCTGCGCAATGGCCTGGCCAATAAGGGTGCCCATGCGCTCTTGCAGGCGTCCATACTCATCAGGTTCCCCAGTCATATGCAGAGAAGCGATGGTTTCATGGCACATGCGGATGGCCGCCAGCGTCTGCCCAAGCTGGTCATGCAGCACCTGTGCCATGCGTTTGACCAGCACCCGCTCCTGCATCATCAGTTTGCGGGTGAGATCAGCAAGCTGTGCGCGCGAATGCTGCAACTGGGTTTCGGCGTGGACGCGTGCCGTGACATCGAGCAAGGTGGCAAGCGAGCAATGCCCCTGGGGCGTGTTCACATGGCAGATGTAGCCCTCCAGGTCAATCTCAAGACCATCGGCGCGCAAGCCCTTGATCCGCCGCAAGCCCATCATGCGGGTTTCACCGCCAGTATTGGCAAAGCGCTGCTGCGCGTCCTGGTGGCCAGGGCGCATGCGCTCAGGAATCAACAATTCAACAGGTTGACCCTGCACGCTGGCGCGACTGCGCCCAAAAATGCGCTCAGCCGCCGGGTTGAACATCTTGATGCGGCCTTCAAGATCGATGCTGATGAGGGCATCGGGAACCATCCTGAAGACCGCGTCAAGGATCGCGGGCTCTTCCGGTACATGCGTGTCTTCGGTCAGAACAGGGATTGGGTCAGAAATCGCTTTCATCTCGTCGACTCCACAAAGGACTGACGTTCCTGAATACAAAGTTCATATGGGCCTCCCGCTCAATGTGCAGAAATCTTACATGCAGCACCTGACAGAAGGAAGGGGGTCAAGCCTTCGGTTGGTCCATCCAATTGACCCGAATGCACCACGCTTGCGAATTGTCAACAGCGTGAAACGGGTGAAACCTATCCTTCAGACGCTGCGTTGACAGCCTGTCAATGGCCAGCAAATTTTCAACTTTAGCGACGCGGGGCTTTGCACAACGGCCTGTGCCACTACGCGGCGCTGGCCCACGCGCTTCATCTGGTGCGCGCCACCGATGTGCGCCGCGTCACCGGCTACCAGGACTTTGTCGACACCGCGCCGCTCGACCTGATCATGGTGGCTGACTACGCACGCATGAAACTGGTGCCGGTGTCGCAGCGCATGACCTACGCCTATGCCTTTGCCGGTGCGATGGCTCAAAACGTGTACCTGTACTGTACCTCCGAGGGGCTGGCCACCGTCATCCATGCCTGGCGGGACCGTGATGCGCTGTCGAGGGCAATGGGCCTGGGCTACGGGCAGCAGTTTTTGCTGTCACAAAATGTCGGGCACAAGGCGCCCTACCCTCTTTTGCCCCCAAAATAATTGCCTTAAGGACCCGGACACTAACGCGCGCCTGTCCGTTCACGCTGCGAGACCAACAGGGCTGCCTCCACGCGGCTACGGACCTGCAATTTCTGAAGAATATTGGTGACATAGTGCTTGATGGTCTTCTCTGACAAGAACAGGCGCTCGCCAATTTCCCGGTTCATCAAACCGGATCCGATCAGACCCAAAATGTTGCGCTCGCGTTCCGTCAGTTCCTGCAGCGGGTCTGGTGCCTTGCCCTGAGTCAGCGACACCAACATTTCTGCTGCGAGGGACGGTGACACATACACCTCACCTGCAGCAGCAGTTTGCACCACGTTGGTCAACTCACGGGCCGAAACCCCCTTCAGCACATAGGCTCTGGCACCGGCCTTGAATGCTGCAATCAATTTGTCCTTGTCTTCTGACACAGTCAGCATCACGATGGTGGTTGCTGGACAGGCGACGTTGATTTTTTCTGCGGTCACCAGTCCACTCCAGCCTGGCATGCTGATGTCGAGCAGCACAACATCAGGCAACAACTCGCGCGCCAATCTGAGTGCATCCTCGCCGGAAGATGTCTCGCCCACCACCTGGAGCTTGGGATCAGAACCCAGGGAGTGAACTACCCCCTGGCGAAACAATGGATGGTCATCCACTACAAGCACACGAATTTGTTCAGTCATAACTCATCTCCGGAACCACCAATGGCAAATGAACGCGGATCACGGTGCCCTGGGTCGGCCGGCTCAGCACCTCGAAAGTTCCACCAAGCACCTCAACCCGCTCACGCATGCCAATCAGGCCCAAATGCCCTTGCCGAATTGCTTCTTGCGGGTCAAACCCAGGACCGCTGTCGCCAACAACGACTAGCAGCCCCTGTCCATCAAGCCGAAGCTCAACCCGCTGGCCGGCTCCTGCTGCATGGCGAAAACCGTTTGCCAACGATTCCTGCAGCAAGCGATACAAGGCGATCTTGACTGGAAGGGAAGCTGTGGGGGAGAGTTCAACCCCAGACAATGCAACTTTTGCGGTAGTTTTGTCCTCAAAATCACGCACGGCCCGGGCGGCAATTTCGCCAATGGAAAGCTGGTCTATCTCAGGCAACTGCAACCCAGTACAGATCACACGCAAATCGGCCAGCGCAGAGGAAATGGCTGAATGCACAGGTTGCAGGCGCTCGGCTGCGAATTCCGCGCCCGCCGGCCCGCCAGGGCATGCTGAAAAAGACTCGGTGACCGATTCAAAACGCATCAGGGCAAAGCCGAGGTCCTGACCCGGCCCATCGTGTAGATCCGCCGAAATGCGGCGGAGGTAAATTTCGTTGAGCGCCGTGGTGCTGGCGGCAGCCCGGCGCACACGGTCATGCAGTTGGGTGTTCTGCTCGTTGAGCGCAGTGAGTTGTTTGACCTTTTCACCAAGTTGCAAGCGCTGCAGATCAATGGTTTGACTGCCGCGGCGCACCAAAGTAAAAAGCAACAGGTACATCACCGCCGTGACCGAAGCCACCACCAACCAGCTCTTGCGCTGGGCGGCAGACGACGCATGTGTGACTTCATCAACCGTCTGGTAAAACTCTGCAACGGCGATCACTTTACCAAGACCCGTGGCGTGGATCGGAATATAGGTTTCAACCAAACGCGTGTATTTGCTTGTCTCCTGCGCATTTTCTGCCGCAGAAAGTTCGCTGATTTCCGAGTGCACGCGCCCGGCCAGCGCCTCGGTCATGCCTTCCCCTAGTGGAAAGGTTTTACCAATCTGGGATGCGTCTGCGCTGTAAAGAATTCGGCCATCCGTGCGCCAGACCTTGAAAGCCACGATCCGTTTGCCAAGTTGTGTCTGGGTCAACAATTCCCCCAATGCTTTTTGGTCAGACGCTCGAAGTGCATTCTCGTTCAGCAAAACCTGCACATGCGGTGCCACAAAACTGTCCACATAGAGGCCGCTGACGCCGCCCATGCTTTCTGCCACACGCTCTTCGACCTGGCGGCCAACCAGGTAGCCAATGACAAGCATGCCCGACAGCAACACCGGAAAACTCGCCAGCAGATACTGGCGCGACAGACTGGAGCGGACAAACGAAATCACGGCATGACCTCCTGGTGACAGGTTAACACCAAGCTGTCGGTGATCCACCTGATGCCTCCGAGATCGGGACCAAGGTCTGATGATTTCGCGACCAAGGCCGGAGCCAAATCGCGACTCTCGTACGTGGTTTTTTTTCCCACGCCGATCGACACTGCAACCAAGTGAACAGCAACAGAATCAGTGGCAAGTGACTGGTTCTGCAGCCAAGACACTGAAAACCGTTCACTTTTTTGCAAACCTTTTAACCTTTTAACCTTTTACTGGAGAAATATCATGACCAAATCTTCCAAAATTGCTTTCGTGATCAGTGCCCTGCTCACAGGCGCCGCCTTCACGACCACCGCCTCGGCTCTGACCGTGGTCAATCAGCCGATGACACACAGTGCGTTCAACAGCCCGCTGGTGAACATGGCAGACCAACTGGCCCGCCGTGGTGCCGACGACACCGGTGCCGATGACCGTGGGGGCCGTGGTCGTCGTGGCGGTGAAGGCGCTGGCCACCCAGCCATTGAAGTGTCAGACCAACTGGCCCGCGGTGGTGCAGATGATGCCGGTCCTGATGACCGTGGTGGCCGCCGCGGTGGTCGCGGTGGTCGGGGCTGATGGTTTGTTAATCTGGCCTGATGGGCCGGGATGCTTTCCCCGGCCCGGCGTATCAGCCAGGTCGGCAAGTTCACGTGTCAAATGCTGATCTGCTTCACCCCAATTGCGCCCACGCCTTCTCCAGGCGTTTCACACTGACCGGTTGCGGCGTGCGCAGCTCCTGGGCGAAAAAGCTCACGCGCAGTTCTTCGAGCAGCCAGCGGAAATCCTGCAGACGCTCATCCGGCACGCCCTTGCGCTCTGCCAGCAGGCGCCAGTAACGCTGCTCCAGCGGCTGCAGCTCTTTCAAACGTGCCAAGTCACGGGCCGGGTCGGCACGGTACTTTTCCAGCCGTGCGGTGATCGCCTTCTGGTAGCGTGCAAAGTGCTGCAGCGCGCCCCAGGGCGTCACGCTGAGGAACTTCTTGGGCATCAGGCGGGCCAGCTGCTGGGCCGCATCCGCCGTGGCCTCGGGCGCGTTTTTGCTGTCCTTGATCTTGCGCACGGCCACCGCATATTCGGCCAGAATGACAGCACCCAGGCGCGCCACCTCGGTGCAGATCAGGGTCAGCCGCCCCCTGCCCTCGTCCACCCGTTTCTTGAACGCAAATTCATCGGTGGGCAACGGGTCAAGCAAAAAGGCCCGATCGAGTGCTACCTGAATGATCTGCTCACGCAGCTCTTCCAGCGTGCCACCTGTGCCAGAGCCGTCCGGGTTTTTGCCGACCTGCATGTAGGTGACGGCCATTTTTTGCAGCTCAGGCACGTTCTTTTCGAGGTACTTGAGGGCGTCCCTGATTTGCAGGGCAAACAGGCGACGCAGGCCGGCGCGGTGTTTGACCGCTGCCACGTCGGGTTCGTCAAACACCTCGATGCTCACCGCGTCTCCCGCATCCAGCAGTGCCGGGTAACCAATCAGGGTCTGGCCGCCTTTCAGGATCTCCAATAATTCGGGCAGTTCACCAAACGTCCACGCGGTGTGCTTGGCACCAGCGGCTGCAGCTGCCTTAGGTGCGATATTATTTGCTATATTATTTGTATCTGCTTGCGCTTTATCTGTAAGGGGTAGAGGCCTGTTTTCTACAAATTTAGGCGCAGATTCAGTCGCCTTGGCCATCTTGAGCCCCGCCAGCGTCTGGAAAGCACCGCGGGCCTGTGCGCCGAGTTCTGCCTTCAGGGCGCCCAGATTGCGACCCGTGCCGAGTTGCCGGCCGTGTTCATCCACCACCCGAAAGTTCATGAAGAAGTGCGGCACCAACATGTCGACCTTGATGTCGGCGCGCACCACATCCACGGCGGTGGCCAGCCGCACCAGCTTCAGCACGGCTTCAATCAGGGAGCCGTGGCCAAACACCTCGGGCACGTTCAAGGCCTCGGCCATTTTGTTGGCACTCTCTGGCAGCGGCACCAGGCGTGAACGGGGTCGCTGGTGCAAGGTTTTGAGCAGCGCCTGAATCTTGTCTTTGAGCATGCCGGGCACCAGCCACTCGCAGCGCTCTTCATTGACCTGGTTCAGTACAAAAATCGGCACTGTTACCGTTAAGCCGTCCTTGGCGTCACCCGGCTCGTGCAGATAAGTGGCGGCGCAATCCACACCACCCAGGCGGATGGTCTTGGGGAACGACTGGGTGGTGATGCCGGCCGCCTCGTGGCGCATCAGCTCTTCGCGGGTCAGCAGCAACAGCTTGCTGTTGCCCACCGGTGCCGCGCCACGCACCGGCATCGGCATCAGGTACTGCGGCTTCTTGCAAGCGTCGCGGTACCAGGCATCAAAGCTGTAGCCGCTGCACACATCGGCAGGCAGTTGCTGGTCATAAAAGGCGTAGATCAGTTCGTCGTCCACCAGCACGTCTTGCCGGCGCGCCTTGTGCTCCAGGTCTTCCACCTGTTTGATGAGCTTGCGGTTGGCTTCCAGAAAAGGCCATTTGGCGTCCCACTGGCCGTTGACCAGGGCCTCGCGAATGAAAATTTCACGTGCACCGGCCAGGTCCACCCGGCCATAGTTGACGCGCCGCCCGCTGTACACCACGATGCCATACAAGGTGGCGCGCTCCAGCGCATTCACTTCAGCCGACCTTTTTTCCCAGTGCGGGTCCAGCAACTGCTTTTTGAGCAAATGGCCACCAACTGTTTCCAGCCACTGCGGCTCAATGGCAGCAATGCCCCGACCAAACAGGCGGGTAGTTTCCACCAACTCGGCCGCCACAATCCAGCGGCCCGGCTTTTTGACCAGATGCGCCCCTGGGTGCGGGTAAAACTTGATGCTGCGCGCACCCAAATACTCGCCCGTGGCGCCATCGGATTCAAGCTTGCAGCCAATGTTACCGAGCAGACCCGCCAACATGGAGAGGTGCAATTGCTCGTAACTGGCAGGCTTGGTGTTGAGCCGCCATTTGTGCTCGGCCACCACGGTGTGCAGCTGTGAATAAATGTCACGCCACTCACGCACCCGGCGCATGCTGACGAAGTTTTGCCGCAGCAGTTGTTCGTATTGCCGGTTACTCAGCTTGTGTTGCCCTTCACCGCCCTTGCCGTCGTTAATCCACTTCCACAGCCTCAAATAGCCGCTGAATTCACTCTTTTCGTCATCAAACTTGGCGTGTGCCTGGTCGGCCTGCTGTTGTGCTTCCATCGGGCGGTCGCGCACGTCCTGCACCGACAGCGCCGAGGCAATCACCAGCACTTCGTCCAGCGCCTCACGGCTGCGGGCTTCCAGAATCATGCGGCCCACACGCGGGTCAAGCGGCAATTTGGCCAGCTCCTGGCCCATGCCGGTCAGCTCATTGGCGTCGTCCACGGCACCGAGTTCATTAAGCAGCTGGTAACCGTCGGCAATGGCGCGGCCCGAGGGCTTTTCAAGAAACGGGAAGTCTTCCACCACACCCAGGTGCAGCGACTTCATGCGCAAAATCACCCCGGCCAGTGAGCTGCGCAGAATTTCGGGGTCGGTAAAGCGTGGCCTGCTGTTGAAGTCTTTTTCGTCATAGAGCCGGATGCAGATGCCGTTGGCGACACGGCCACAACGCCCGGCGCGCTGGTTGGCCGAGCTTTGGCTGATCGGCTCCACCAGCAATTGCTCTACCTTGCTTCGAAAGCTGTAGCGCTTCATGCGCGCAGTGCCTGCGTCAATGACGTATTTGATGCCCGGCACCGTGAGTGAGGTCTCGGCCACGTTGGTGGCCAACACAATGCGTCGCCCGCTGTGGCTGTCAAAAATACGGTCCTGTTCAGCTTGGCTCAGACGGGCAAACAACGGCAGCACTTCAGCGCCTCTGAACACCGGCTGGTGGCTCAGGTGGCCACGCAGGTGGTCAGCGGCCTCACGGATTTCGCGCTCACCGGGCAAAAATACCAGAATGTCGCCACTGTTGTGGGCATCGCGCCAGAGTTCATCCACCGCATCAGAAATGGCGTTGTTCAGGTCGTAGTCGCGCGCTTCTTCAAACGGACGGTAACGCTGCTCCACTGGAAACATGCGCCCGGACACCATGATGATGGGGGCAGGACCTTTCCGACTGGCAAAGTGGTCGGCAAAACGCTGGGCATCAATGGTGGCCGAAGTCACCACGACTTTCAGATCTGGACGGCGCGGCAAAATTTGGCGCAGGTAACCCAGCAAGAAATCGATGTTCAGGCTGCGCTCGTGCGCCTCGTCAATGATGATGGTGTCGTAGGCTTTGAGCAGCGGGTCGGTTTGGGTCTCGGCCAACAAAATGCCGTCGGTCATCAGCTTGACCGAGGCCTCCCGGCCTAGACGGTCCTGAAACCGCACCTTGAAGCCGACCACGTCACCCGGCGTGGTGTTGAGCTCTTCTGCAATTCGCCTGGCGACGCTGCTGGCCGCAATCCGGCGCGGCTGCGTGTGGCCAATGAGTTTGCCGCGCGGCGCCGGGCGGCCGTCCGCCAGAGTCTTCGGGTAGTTGCACAGCCCACGCCCCATCGCAAGGGCAATTTTCGGCAATTGCGTGGTCTTGCCAGAGCCGGTTTCGCCACATACGATGATGACCTGGTGCTGCGCAAGGGCTTCCATGATCTCTTCACGCTTGGCAGAAACCGGCAGGGATTCGGGGAATTCGATTTGCAGGGGTGAAAACATTGGGCCATGATTATCGAGGTTGTGTCGAGACAAGGTTCAAGCACAATGGCTTTTGGCATGAATTGGCATAAAAGAAGCCAGCAATGCGGACTACATTGACTGTTGAGGGCAGGCATACTTGCCAACATGCAATTGTCAGGACATCCACCATGCTCGCCCGCCTGCTCCGCTTCACCTACCTTGTCCAATTTCTAACCGGTAGCCTCCTAGGCGTGTGGGGTCTGGCCAAATGGATACCAAATTGGGATGCCACATCCATCGCGCTGATTGTCTTTGCCGGCCTTGGCTGGATTGTGTTCTGGCAAGCGGTTGTCATTGGCATGACCATGTTCCGATCACGTGCTGCCGGGCCGCTGGGCCCGTGGTTGCAGGCGATGTGGGGTGAATTCATCGCGGCCTTGCTGATCTTTGGTCTGCGCATGCCCTGGACCACGTCCAATCCCGGCATCTTGATGGCCACTGATTTGCCCCCGTCTGGCCAAAACGCTCTGCCAGTCTTGCTGGTGCATGGTTTTCTGTCTAATCACCGGGTATGGGACAAAGTGGTCCTGGCTCTGCGCGAGGCTGGTCACACAGTATTGAGTGTCGATCTGGAGCCCCTCTTCACTTCAATCGACGACTACGCACCCCAGATTGAGCGTGCGGTTGCCAGCTTGAGCGCTGCAACCGGTGCAACGAAGGTGGCGCTGTTAGGTCACAGCATGGGTGGCCTGGTCATTCGTGCCTGGTTGCGCGCACACGGCGCACAAAAAGCCGCAAAAATCATCACACTTGGCACACCGCACCTTGGCACTCAAGCCAGGCAGTGGCTAACCACACCCAATGGCGCGCAAACGAAATGGCAAAGTGCCTGGTTGTCTGAGCTCACCCATGCCGAGGCGCCTTCCACGCGCAATTTGATGCAGCTTGCGATCACCCGCCACGACAACATCGTGCACCCGCAGCGCCAGCAGGTGCTGGACGGAGCGGGTGTGACGGAATTCAGTGGAATGGGCCACCTGCAAATGTGCCTGAGCGACGAGGTGATCACCTGGCTGCGGAGTCAGCTTGCGGCACCAGACGTTAACATTAACATTGAACAAAACAAACTGCATTCGCGGCAAATCCCAACACGAAAGCCCACAACATGACAA
>CAISLL010000241.1 GCA_903886165.1 uncultured beta proteobacterium
AGAGTGGTACCTTTTCTTCTTCAGCCAGGTGCACGGCCGCTTCAGGGGTCCATTCGGCAAGGTTCAGCAAGTAACCCTCTTCGTCTGTGTCGTAGGTCTTGCCGTTGATTTCAAAGCTCATGTTTTTCTCCAGTTAAAAGTGAATCAGTGCGGTGCGCCTGGCTCAAAGCCAGGAGTGCGAAGTTTTGTGTTTCTCGACCAAATCGACGAACCCTGCGTAATCTGTCAGCGTGACGCCGTCCATCAGCTTGGTTGTCATGCCACGCGCGTCCATGTCTGGCTGCAGCGCAAAGACACTGAATTGGGTGCAGGCTTGCGCCATGCGGCTCTCGACGGCACTGCCTTTGGCGGCAGCGTAAATGCCATCTTCAATCAACAGCAAGGCGTGCCCCGGCTGCGCCATGCGCAAGCAACTGTCAAGCGAATTGGCGTCAAAAGGTGATTTGTTAATGATGTGCAACATAAGATTTCCTTGTCCTCAGAAGCTCAGGATCACGTCCTGCTGCGCCATCAGTTCACCCATCTGCCGGTCATCCAGCACTTCAACGGGCACCAACAGGTCACTTTCACTCAGGCCACGCTGGTCCAGTGAGGCTTGGTCCACATAGAGTTTTTCAATGTCGTAACCTTCCAGCGCGCGGTAGCTGGGTGAAAAGTTCTTGATGCCGATGCCTTTGGTCTGCTGGCCCTTGACCAGTTCATAGACCCCATCGTCAATGAAGACCAGACTCACATCCTGGTCAAATGTGGCGGTGATCAAGACCACCTCCAGGCTCTCCAGGGCATAGATGGTTCCGTAAGGCGCCTTGCGGTTCACAAACATGAATTTCTTCACGGTGGGACCACTCGGTGCCGGCACTTGTTGTTCGCTCATGGTGTGTGCTTCTTGAGTATTGGATTAATCGCCGAACGTGACCAGGCGGTCTGCCTTGATGCCACTGTCCACCAGCTGACCCAGGCCAGAGATGCGAAAGCCCGGTGCCAGCACCTCTTCCTTGATGCCCCGGCGCAGGGCTGCCGCCACACAGACCACCAGATCCACCTTGTGCTCCGCTGCAAGTGATGACCAGCGGTTGACCACATGGCGATCGTCCTGCGGCGGCTCGGTGAGCCGGGTCGCGTTGTTGACACCATCGTGGTAGAAAAACACACGCTGGATGGAGTGGCCTTTGGCCAGGGCGGCCACGACAAACTGGTAAGCGCTGTCGGACGCCTGGTGTGTGTAGGGACCTTCGTTGACGAGGATGCCGAATTTCATATTGTTTCCTGATACTTTGGGGGACAGATCTTCAACTCTGTCCTCAACTGTTTGTCGGATGTCAGAAACGGATATGGGTCGACGCGTTCAGATTCGAACGTGAGCCGCGCCAGTCGTCGATCAGGTATTTGGTGAAAGGCAGGTCACATTTTTCAAAGAATGCTGGCCAGCCAATGCGGTCAATCCAATCGGAAATCCGTTCCCAGGAGCGCGCGTCTGCCTTGTAGGTGTACAGGATCTTCTTGACCATGGCCGACACCTCGGGCCAGCGCGGCGCGTTGTTGGGCAAACCCGATGCCACCATCTTCATGAAGGTCGGCTTGCCACGGGCGTTGGAATTCTTGCCACCCACCCAGATCGCCAGCTTGCTGTGCTCCGGGTCATTGATCTGCATGGGAGGGCAAGGTGGGTAGCAGGCGCCGCAGCACATGCATTTGGATTCGTCAATTTCCAGCGAAGGCTTGCCATTGACCATGGCGGGGCGGATGGCCGCCACCGGGCAGCGCGCCACCACCGTGGGTCGCTCACACATGTTGGCCACCAGGTCATGGTTGATCTTGGGCGGCTTGGTGTGCTGGACAATGATGGCGATGTCGGCCTGTCCACCACAGTTGATCTCGCAGCACGAGGTTGACAGGTGCACACGGTTGGGCATTTCCTCCTTGATGAACTCGGCGTGCAATTCATCCATCAACGCCTTGACTGCGCCAGAGGCATCGGTACCGGGAATATCGCAGTGCAGCCAGCCTTGGGTGTGAGAAATGGCAGACACTGAATTACCGGTACCACCGACCGGAAAACCGTTACTGGTCAAAGCCTCCACCAGTGGTTCCACACGGGCCGGGTCAGACACCATGTACTCGATGTTGGAGCGAATCGTGAAGCGAACGTGGCCGTCGGCAAAGTTGTCGGCGATGTCACACAGTTTGCGAATGGTGAACACATCCATTTGGCGCTGAGTACCCGCGCGAACGGTCCAGAGCTGGTCGCCACTGTGCGACACGTGATGAAGTACGCCTGGGCGTGGCCGGTCGTGGTATTTCCAATTGCCGTAGTTCTTGGCCATCAACGGATGCAGGTACTGTTTGTTGTCAGGTACTCCGCTCTCAATGGGGGTGCGCATGGTTGCCATGGTTGTGTCTTCCTATGTTTGTGTAATTCAGGCGGCCGCTTTGCGGGCGTTGATCTTGGCAACCTCATCGTCCCAACCGTCGGTGCGGACATAAGGGTTGGTGCGAGGTGTGGCGACCATGCTGGCATCCACCTCAACCCCAAGGCCTTCCAGGTAGTTCACCAGTCCGATGCGTTCAATCATTTCACCGGTACGTTCATGCTCAAGTGCATTTTCAGCAAAGAAATCAATCGCCTTCTGGGCATGTTCGACCAGCCAATCGAAGTCTTCCTGGGTCTTCATGGGCTTGAACGGAATGATCACGGTGCCCATCAACACACCAATCTTGAGTGTGCTTTTGCCACCCATCAAAACGGTCACACCCTTGTCAACACCCGTGGCAAGCGCGCCGGTCATGACATTGATGCAGTGCATGCAGCGCACACAGTTGCCGTTGTCAATTTCCAGGCAATGGGTGTCGCTGACTGCCACGCTGGAGATCTTGGCGCCTGCCGACACGTCCTTGACTTCCTTGAGCATGATGGCTTTGGTCGGGCAGCGGCTCACCACGTCGTTGACCAATTCGGTCATGCCATGTTTATCAAACCATTTGCGCGCCATAGCCTCGTCGGTGCGGATGTTGTCGCGCCAGGTGCCAATCACCGCCATGTCCGACCGCTGAATGGAGTTCATGCAGTCGTTGGGGCATCCGGAGAACTTGAACTTGAACTTGTAAGGCAACGCGGGCCGGTGCATGTCATCCATGAAGGCATTGATGACCTGGCGGTGGGCGCGTGCCTCGTCAAAGCACGACTGCTCGCAACGTGCGGCACCCACACATGACATGCTGGTGCGCACAGCTGGGCCGGCGCCACCCAGATCAAAACCCAGCTCATTGAATTCATCAAACGCACCCTGCACATTGGCCGTGCTGGCGCCCTGAAACATGATGTCGCCAGACTGGCCATGAAGCGCAATCAGACCCGAGCCATGCCGTTCCCAGATGTCGCACATTTTGCGCAACAAATCGGTGGTGTAGTGCATGCCAGGCGCTGGCTGGACGCGCAAGGTGTGAAACTCCTTGGAGGCCGGGAACATGTCGGCCACCTCTGAAAAACGCGGAATGATGCCGCCACCGTAACCAAACACGCCGACTGTGCCACCCTTCCAGTAACCTTTGCGGGTTTTGTAGGAGTGCTCCAGCTGACCCATCAGGTCAGTCATGTACTCGCTGTCTTTGGCCAGTCGTTTCAGGCCTGTGACAAAGCTGGGCCATGGACCGCTTTCAAGCTGGTCAAGCATAGGGGTGTCGTGTTGCTTAATGCTCATTGAGTGTCTCCTGTCAGGGTGCGCAGGGTTTGCGCTGATCGATCGAACCGGGTCTGTTGAGGCACAAATCTTATGAGTCAGGTGCAAGATTCGCCATCCTCCTCGTTGGGTAGTTTGGGCTACCCATTTGGGCTATATGGCCCCACCCGTCCCGGTGATAGACGATCTGGCCTGACATTGCGCCCAATAGCGGTGTCATCGATTCAGAGAACCCACGCACCATGTCGACCATCACACCGCTTGAAAAACTGACCATTCCTGTGGGTGGGCAGGTGATTGAGTTGCAGCAGCTCGACTACGAGGCTGGCGGCATGAGTTTGCTGCGCACGCGCATCCGCGAGAAAAGCCGCTTCACCGTGTTTGACATTGACCCCCAATCCGCCAGGCAATGGGGCGAGGCACTGCTACGCTGGGCTGACACCCAGCCAGGGTCCTATCCCAGCGTCACAGCGGTGCAGGAGCCGCAATGAACAACGTACCTCCCTCATTGGCTCCAGCGGTGGATGTGGTGTTTCCCTTAAGTGGCAGCACCCTGGCGCGTGACCATGCCCAGGCTCTGCAAGACGCTTTGAGTAGCCAATGGCCCTGGCTCAAGTCTGAGGCGCAGGCAGGCATTCATGCGATCAAACTGGTTCACGGCACGCAGACGCAGGCCATGCTGTCGCACCGCAGCAAACTGCTGGTACGCGTGCCCAGACAGCGCGCGACTGAACTGCTGGCAACAACAGGGATCGATTTGTCCGTGGCCGGTCAAGCAGTGAAATTGGGCACACCCCATACACGCGAGCTGCTGCCTTATGCGACCTTGTACGCCTACAAACTGGCCGCGGCCAATGCGGATGAGGTGGCTTTCATGGCGGAGGTGACGCGTGAACTCACCGAGCTGGGAATCGGCGGTGACAGGGTTTGCGGCATGCGCCAGCAACTGACTTATGACGGTGGTGTGCTTGACACCTTCAGTTTGATGCTGCACGGCCTGGCCCCTGAGCAGTCGCTGCGCGTTCAATACAAAGGCATTGGCCCTCACCGCCTGCTGGGTTGCGGCATTTTTATTCCTCACAAATCCGCAGACGCGGTGTAGACGAGCTTTATCAACTGGAAATGGAGAAGTGAAATGGGCTACAACATCAATGGCACCGAGTACGAAACGGACGACCTGGGATACCTCATTGAGCCACTTTATGAAGACGAAGCGGTGCGGGTCATTGCTGCTGCAGAAAACATCACCCTGACCGATGCGCACTGGGAAGTTGTGAACTACCTGAGAGAAGAGTACAGCGAGCATGGCCACACCCCCAATTTCCGCAACATGCTCAAGGGTTTTGCCGAAATTCACCCGGGGGTCGACAGCAAGTATCTCTATGACCTTTTCCCGGTTGGTCCGGCCAAACAAGGTCCCAAGGTAGCGGGTTTGCCGCAGCCATTGGGCAAGGGCGGTTACTGACACATCTTTGTGCTCGCAAGACGTCAGGCATCACCATTTTCAGGGCAGCACATGGCCAACATAAGAATCAAGAGCCAATGGTTTCGCGATGGCGCGGCCAAGACACCGCAGCAAAATGCCAGCGCCATGGCGTTCATCACCTGGCGAGTGGCTCAAAACACGCTCAAGCAGATGCGAACGGCGAAATTTGACATTGAGGTCGGTCCACAATACTTTGACTTCACCCGCGAAGTCCTGGTTTTTTTGACCCAGGTGCTTGACCGCATGGCAAATGAACAGATGGATACCGCCACCCGCACGGCATTCATGACGGCGCTGGTGCAGCGTGTGGCCGAGGTGTTGCAGGAAAACGAAGACCAGTTGATGGGTG
>CAISLL010000242.1 GCA_903886165.1 uncultured beta proteobacterium
ACCACCTGCGGCCACATGGGCGTCAATTTTTGCCCGCACCTGGCGCAGTTTCGCGAGTGTGGACGGAATGAACTTCTGGCCACCAAAACCGGGGTTGACACTCATCAGCAAAATCATGTCGAGCTTGTCCATCACATGGTCCAGAACGCCCACGGGCGTGGCGGGGTTCAGCACCAGGCCCGCCTTGCAACCCAGTTCACGGATCATGGACAGACTGCGGTCAACGTGCTTGGAGGCTTCCGGGTGAAAGGTGATGATGTTGGCGCCCGCCTTGGCGAACAGTGGAATGATCGAATCAACCGGCTCGACCATCAAATGCACGTCAATCGGGATGCTCACATGCGGACGAATCGCTTCACACACCAGCGGGCCAATGGTCAGGTTGGGCACATAGTGGTTGTCCATCACGTCAAAGTGAACCAGGTCGCAACCGGCGGCCTCGATGGCGCGCACTTCTTCGCCCAGACGGGCAAAGTCAGCGGACAGGATGCTCGGTGCCAAACGCAAAACGGGGGAGGTGGACATGGGGCAGCTTTCTGTATAGTTTGAAATTCTTGAGGGTAATGCAGTTCAGCCACGCGGACGCTGCGAAGCCGCAAGCCACTGGCGCAATTGCTGCAAATTCACCTGACTCAAGTCCGGCACCACCTTGAGTGCCCCAGTGAAGTCATGGTGCGCGGTAAAGCTGTTGGGCGTCACGAGGGTGGCAAGCCCGGCGGCGGTGGCGGCGCGCAAGCCGTTGTTGGAGTCTTCAAACGCCAGGCATTGGCCAGGCGGCAATTGCAGGGCTTCAAGCATCTGCAAATAGACCTGGGGGTGCGGCTTCTTGAGGGGTGCGGTGGACGCATCCCCGATGGCGCTGAAATTCATGCGCCAGTCGCTGCCAATGGCGTGGCGCATGAGGGCGGCAATGTTCACCGGCGAGGTGGTGGTGGCAATCGCCATTTGCAGCCCGGCGGCAAGCGCTTCATCCATCAGCTTGAGCACACCGGGGCGCAGACTCACTGCACCGGTGTTCACCGCGTTCTCATAGGCGGCTGTCTTGAGCGCGTGGATGCGCTCGATCCTGTCGGTCAGAGCCTGGGGGTCGAGTGCCTTGACATCCGAGTTGGCCTGCTTCCAGTAGTGCAGGATACGCTCCTTGCCACCGGAGATATTCAATAAATCGGTGTACAGGGCCTCATCCCAGACCCAATCCATGCCCATCTCCGTGAAGGCATGGTTGAACGCTTCCATGTGTGCACGCTCGGTGTCTGCCAACGTGCCGTCCACGTCAAAAATCAGGGCTTTAAGGGCAACAGAGGCCATGGTCAGGTGTCCTTCGTGAGGGGGAGCCAATCGCCGTTTTCTCGGCATAGATTTACTTTAATCGCCGAAACCCATAAACTCCAATCACGTTTAATCAATAAATCATCAGGACATACTGATGAGATGCCTGCAAGGAGACCCCATGCGCCCCTACACCTTCAAGCAAGTCCAGACCTTCATGGAGGTCGCGCGCCAGGGCTCGGTGTCAAAGGCGGCCGAGCGCTTGTTTGTGACCCAGCCTGCCGTGTCCATGCAGTTGCGCCAGCTGGAAGAAGCTTTTGGCCTGGCCCTGGTGGAGCCGATGGGCCGCAACATCAAGCTGACCCATGCCGGAGAGATTTTTTTGACCCATGCCACCACCGC
>CAISLL010000243.1 GCA_903886165.1 uncultured beta proteobacterium
GGCTCAAGGGCGCCCTGGGTGTTGGTCTGGCCTGCAGCTTGGCGCTGGCCTGTGGCTGGTCGAGCGCGGCGCCATTGCAAAGCGTGACCGTTGCAGTGGTGTCTCTTGCCAACGATGCCCGCTACAACCCCAAACAACTTGAGCGTGCCTACCCCGACCACCCGGCGGGCCGCGTGGGGGATGCCACGCGCATGGCCGCTGAAGATGTCGCCCTGGAATTGCAAGAATTGGGGCTGGCGTTAAAGCTTCGTGAGGTGCAACTGACTGATGCACAAGCTCTGCCCAAGATGTTGGCTGAACTGAAGGCCGCCCGTGTGCAGCATATCGTGGCCGATTTGCCGCCGCAGGTGTTGACTGCCTTGGCCAAAGCTGCCCCTGCTGCTTTGGGTGGCGCCATGATTTTGAACGTCAGTGCAGACAGCGACGCCTTGCGCAACGAGGCCTGTTCGTCCGCCTTGCTGCACACCTACCCAAGTCGGCAGATGTACACCGACGCGCTTGCACAGTACCTGGCCGCACGCAACTGGCGCAAGCTGTTGCTGTTGCAAGGATCTCTCCCTGAAGACCAATTGCAGGGCGCCGCCATGTTGGTTTCGGCCAAGCGCTACGGCCTCAAAATTTTGCAGACCAAGCCGTTCAAATTGTCTGGCGACCCGCGCGAGCGTGACTTGTTTAATACCCGATTGCTTACCAACGAGCGCGACCATGATGTGGTGGCGGTGATGGACAGTCACGGCGAATTTGCCCGGACCTTGCCCTATGCCACCCAGTGGCCACGCCCGGTGATGGGCAGCAACGGCCTGATGGCGATGGCTTGGCATCCGCAGTGGGAGCGCAATGGCGGGCCACAAATTTCAAGGCGGTTTCAAAAACTGGCCAATCGTGCCTTCCAAAGCCAGGACTGGGCCGCCTGGATGGCAGTGAAGGCCATCACCGCAGGCTTGGCTGAAAACCCCAAGGCAGACGTGCTCAACCAAATCAAGCTGTTGCGCTCTGGCGAGGTTGTGGTGGATGGCAACAAAGGGCCTGGCCTGACGTTTAGAGCCTGGGACGGGCAATTGCGCCAGCCCATCATGCTGGGCCACGGCGATGGTGTGGTCGGCTTGGCACCGCTTGATGGCATTCTTCATCCGACTGAGGTGATGGATACCCTGGGCACCGATCAAAAGGAATCCAAGTGCCAACTGCGTTGATCACCCCTCATTTTTCAATGCATCTGTTGCGTGCCATGCGCGCCGTGGTGGGTCGGGAGATCAATAAGTTTCTGCGTCAGCCGTCTCGCCTGGCGTCGGCGCTGGTGCGGCCCTTGTTATGGTTTGTGGTGTTCTCGGCGGGTTTTCATAACGTGTTTGGAGTGTCCATTGTTCCGCCTTACGAGACCTACGTGGAATACAAGGTTTACATGGTGCCAGGGCTGCTTGGCATGGTGGCCTTGTTCAACGGTATGCAAAGCTCCTTGTCGATGGTCTACGACCGTGAAATGGGCGTGATGCGCTTGTTGCTCACCGCGCCATTGCCGCGCGGCTGGCTGCTGGCTTTCAAGCTGATGGGAGGCAGCAGCCTGTCCTTGTTGCAGATGCTGGTCTTTCTGCTGATTGCACTGGCGTTTGGTGTGGAGTTCA
>CAISLL010000244.1 GCA_903886165.1 uncultured beta proteobacterium
TGCCCCTGATTTCAACCTTGACCTGGAAGCCGACCTGAAGGCAAGCGGCATCAAAACCGTGCATTTTGTCTGCCCCTCGATCTGGGCATGGCGTCCTGAACGGGTTGAGAAGATCAGGCGCAGCATTGACCATGTGCTGTGTATTTTTCCGTTCGAGCCAGCCTTGCTGGGGCAGCACGGCATTGCTGCAACCTACGTGGGGCACCCGCTGGCAAACGTGATCCCGATGGTGCCCGACCGCACGGCGGTCCGAGCCGCGCTTGGCTTGTCGATGACCGACCGGGTGGTGGCGATTTTGCCGGGTAGTCGCCAGTCCGAAATCAGGCACCTTGCATTATGCTTTTTTAAGGCTGCAGACCTTATATATAAAGCGGATGACGCTATTAAATTTATTGTCCCTGCGATCCCCTTCCTGAAGCTCGAGATTCAACGCGCCGCAGTGCTCAGCGGCATGCAGCACCGCTTGCAGATTTTGGATGGCCAGTCGCACACTGCGTTGGCCGCCTGTGATGTGACCCTGATTGCCAGTGGCACCGCCACCCTGGAAGCGGCGCTGTTCAAGCGCCCGATGGTGATCGCCTACCGCATGGGCGCGCTGTCATGGCAACTCATGCGGCGCAAGAAGCTGCAGCCTTGGGTTGGCCTGCCCAACATCCTGAGCCAGGATTTTGTGGTGCCTGAGCTGCTGCAGAGTGCTGCCACTCCCGAAGCGCTGGCCGCTGAAGTCTTGCGCTGGCTGGATGCTGCCCGCACCGAACCTGAGAAAATAGCGGCTCTTGAACAACGATTCACCGCGTTGCATACCGAGTTGCAGCGCGACACACCTACGCTTGCCGCCCATGCCATCGCGCACATTCTCGAAAACTAAGGCCAGTTCTGCCAAACTGTCGGCCACGCGCCAGCCCAGGCGCAGAGTCGCCGCGCAGGCCAGCATGTTGCAAGTTGCCCTGCAGTGGGGCGTCAATGGCTTGGTTGCCGGTGTGGACGAGGCCGGTCGTGGGCCGCTTGCTGGCCCGGTGTTGGCGGCAGCGGTGATTCTGGACGACCTGCATCCGATCAAGGGTTTGGCGGATTCCAAAAAACTCACGGCCCGCCGCCGTGAGCAGTTGTATGACGAGATCCGGGCCAAGGCCTTGTGTTGTGCGGTGGCACAAGCCAGCGTTCAGGAAATTGATGAGCTCAATATCCTGCAAGCCACCTTGCTGGCCATGCGCCGGGCCGTCGAGGGCTTGCGCCTTGTCCCTAGGCTGGTGTTGGTGGATGGCAACCGGCTGCCGGTGTTGCCGATGCGAGCCGAGGCCATCGTCAAGGGGGATGCGCTGGTGGCGGCCATCTCGGCGGCGTCCATTCTGGCCAAAGTGACGCGTGACCGCTGGTGTGCCGAGGTCGATCAGCAATACCCCGCCTACGGGTTTGCCAAACACAAAGGCTATGGCACCGCCGAGCATCTGGCCGCCCTGCAGGCACATGGGGCCTGCCCGGCGCACCGCACCACTTTTCGCCCGGTCACCGACGTGCTGGGGAGACCACATCCATGACGGCAACCTTGCTGATCAGCTCGCGCGACAACGCCTTTGTCAAAGACTTGAAAAAGCTGGCGCATGGCAGCACCGAATATCGCAAGCAGCGGCGCATCTGGGCCGAAGGTGACCATTTGCTGCGTGCGGCGGTGCAGCGGGGTGTGCAACCCGCCTTGGGTGTATTTTCAGAGTCCTTTTGGCCTTTTGCTCAGGCAGAATATGCACAGGCAGCTATTAAAAATATAGTTTTGTCTGACCTGCTTTATGACACGGTCAGTTCGCTGGAATCACCTGCCCGTATGGGGTTTGTCTTTGATTTGCCGCAGGTGCCTACTTTGCAGCCATTGGCGGCCAGTGTGATTCTTGACCGGGTGCAGGATGCTGGTAACGTGGGTGCTATTTTGCGCAGTGCCTCGGCTTTTGGTTTCAAACAGATCATCGCCATCAAGGGCACCGCCGCCCTCTGGAGCCCCAAGGTATTGCGGGCCGGCATGGGCGCGCACTGGGGCCTGCAACTGATGGAAGGTGCCGATCTGAATTTGCTGGATGCGCTCGCAGTGCCCCTGCTGGTGACCAGCTCTCACCGTGGCAGTTTCCTGCATCAAATGCTATCAAAAAAGGAGCTTTTGATGCCATGTGCGTGGGCGCTGGGGCATGAAGGGCAGGGCGTCAGCGCCGAACTGGAGGCGCGCGCCAGCCAGCATGTGCGCATTGCACAGCCGGGCGGTGAAGAGTCGCTCAACGTGGCCACGGCGGCGACCATTTGCCTGCACGCCAGCGCCACGGCGCATCTCGTCTAGGGCTGTCCCTGGTCTATAATCGCGGCCAATTTTGCACCCGCGTACGCTCGCAGCAGCAGCCTCAGACCTATCCCACCAAGTTGTCACACCAGGAAGAAATTTCCTGCGTGCTTGGGCGTACCCGTAACTATTTCGGAGAACCCCCGTGCTTTTGTCTCTCAAGGGAAATACCTCATTGGCCATATTGGCGCTCGCAGACGGTACGGTCTACCAAGGCAATGCCATCGGAGCCAGTGGCAGCACCGTTGGCGAGGTGGTGTTCAACACCTCCATGACTGGTTACCAGGAAATCCTCACGGACCCGAGTTATTGCCAGCAAATCGTCACTCTCACCTATCCGCATATTGGCAACTACGGTGTCAACCCGCAGGACATGGAGTCCGACAAAGTCCACGCGGCTGGCCTGATCATCAAGGATTTGCCGCAAGTAGCCTCTAACTTTCGGTCAACCCAGCCGCTTGATGCTTATCTGCGTGAACAAGGCACCGTGGCCATTGCCAACATTGACACGCGCCAGTTGACGCGCCAACTGCGGACGAAGGGGGCGCAAAACGGCTGCATTCTGGCACTGACTGCGGGTGAGGTGATGACCCAGGCGGTGATTGACCGGGCGCTGGCGCTTGCCAAATCGGCGCCAGCCATGACGGGCCTGGACCTCGCCAAAGTGGTCAGTGCCAAAGCCGGTTATGACTGGACCCAAACCGAGTGGGCGCTTTTTAACCCGGAACACGATGGGTCGCCCGGTTTTGGCGAGCAAACAGCGCCGCGTTTCCATGTGGTGGCCTATGACTTTGGTGTCAAGAGGAACATCCTGCGCATGTTGGCCCACCGCGGATGCAAAGTCACTGTGGTGCCGGCTCAAACGCCTGCGGCTGACGTGCTCAAACACCAACCTGACGGCATTTTCTTAAGCAACGGCCCGGGTGATCCCGAGCCTTGCGACTACGCCATAACCGCTGCGGGCGAGCTGATCAACAGCGGCATCCCCACTTTTGGCATTTGCCTGGGCCATCAGATCATGGCGCTGGCCTCCGGGGCCAAGACCTTCAAAATGAAGTTTGGCCACCATGGTGCCAACCATCCGGTGAAAGACCTCGACAGCGGGCGGGTGTCCATCACCAGCCAAAACCATGGATTTGCCGTGGACGAAAAGACACTGCCAGCCAATCTGCGTGCCACCCACGTCAGCCTGTTTGACGGCACGCTGCAAGGCCTGGCGCGCACCGACAAGCCCGCGTTCTGTTTTCAAGGTCACCCGGAAGCCTCGCCCGGCCCGCATGACATCGGTTACCTGTTCGACCGCTTCATTGCCTTCATGGAGGCGCGTGGATGAGTTTTTACGGTGTCACTGACCTGTGGACCTATGTGATCGGTGCTTTTGGCATCATTTTGCTGCCCGGGCCGAATTCCCTCTATGTGCTTTCCGTGGCCACAGCGCGGGGCATGCGCGCCGGTTTTCAGGGTGCGTACGGTGTGTTTGTGGGTGACACCATTCTCCTGGTCTGCACTGCCCTTGGCGCTGCGGGCGTGTTGCGTACCTACCCGGCCATGTTTATGGTGGTCAAGTATGTGGGCGCGGCTTATTTGACCTGGGTGGGTTTGAATCTGCTTTGGGCGGCCCTCGCCAGCCTGCGCGCCCGACCTGATGCCCTGGCAACCGTGGTCAAAGCGTCCGACGGTACCAGACCCGATGCCAGCCACTTGCAGCGTCCGTTTCGCCGGGCCCTGGTCATCAGCTTGCTCAACCCCAAGGCGATTTTGTTCTTGTTGTCGTTTTTTGTGCAGTTCATTGACCCCAATTACGCCCGTCCTGAAGTGCCGTTTCTGATTTTGAGCGTCATTTTGATGGGCTTCAGTGCTGTGTATCTGTCGGTGCTGATCGTCGCTGGGGCCAATCTGGCACAAGGGTTTTCCAGGCGCAAGAGGCTGTCTTCCAGTTTGTCCGGCATGGTGGGTGGCCTGTTTGTGTGGTTCGGTGCCAAGTTGGCCACCGCCAGCCTGAATTGATTATTTATCTGTCATTGCAGTCTGCCGCTGCGCGTGAAAACTAGAAAGCCGTTGTTCAACATGCCAAAACGTTCCGATATCAAAAGCATTCTCATCATTGGCGCAGGCCCCATCATCATTGGCCAGGCATGTGAATTTGACTACTCTGGTGTACAAGCCTGCAAGGCTTTGCGCGAAGAGGGTTACAAGGTCATCCTGATCAACAGCAACCCGGCCACCATCATGACCGACCCGGCCACGGCCGATGTGACTTACATCGAGCCCATCACCTGGCAAACGGTCGAAAAAATCATTGCCAAAGAGCGCCCGGACGCGATTTTGCCCACCATGGGCGGCCAGACTGCGCTGAATTGCGCCTTGGACCTCTGGCACCACGGTGTACTAACCAAGTACACCGGTGCGGCCACAGGCAAGCCGGTCGAGTTGATCGGCGCCAAGCCCGAGGCCATCGACAAAGCAGAAGACCGCCTCAAGTTCAAGGACGCCATGACCAGCATTGGCCTGGGTTCGGCCCGTTCAGGGATTGCGCACAGCATGGCCGAGGCATGGGATGTGCAAAAAACAGTCGGTTTCCCGACCGTGATCCGTCCCAGCTTCACACTCGGCGGCACCGGTGGCGGCATCGCCTACAACCCGGAAGAGTTCGAGGTGATCTGCAAGCGCGGTCTGGAGGCATCACCCACCAACGAACTGCTGATTGAGGAATCGCTGCTGGGCTGGAAAGAATATGAGATGGAAGTGGTGCGTGACAGCGCAGACAACTGCATCATCGTCTGCTCGATCGAAAACCTGGACCCGATGGGCGTGCACACCGGTGACTCCATCACCGTCGCGCCGGCGCAGACCCTGACGGACAGGGAATACCAGATTCTGCGCAACGCGTCTTTGGCGGTTTTGCGTGAAATTGGAGTGGACACCGGTGGCTCGAATGTGCAGTTTTCCATCAACCCCAAAGACGGGCGCATGGTGGTCATTGAGATGAACCCGCGCGTCAGTCGCTCAAGCGCCCTGGCGTCCAAAGCAACCGGTTTCCCGATTGCCAAGGTGGCGGCCAAGCTGGCCGTGGGCTACACGCTGGACGAGCTCAAGAACGAGATCACCGGCGGTGCCACA
>CAISLL010000245.1 GCA_903886165.1 uncultured beta proteobacterium
CGGCTTGCCCTGCACCTGCAGCAAGGGTTTGGGGCAGGTGTCGGTCAGCGGGCGCATGCGCTCGCCCCGGCCGGCGGCGAGCAGCATGGCGGGGGCGGGGTGTTTCACTGGATTTGGCTTGGGTGTCGTCAAGGCTCTGCTCACAACTTTGTCGGGACGTGAAGCATAGCCCAGCGCCGCGCAGATCAAAGCCAGCGCACCGACCCCCGGTAAGCATGCCAGGTGGCATGTCCCAGCAGTGGCCCGACCAGGAGCAGACCCATTGCCCAGGGCAGCAGCAAGGCCGTGGCCACCAGCGCCGTGATCAACGCACCCCACAGCAGCATGACACCCGGGTGTGTCACCACCACCTCAATGCTACCAATGGCGGCGGTGATGGCGTCTGTGTCGCGGTCCAGAATCATCGGGATCGACACCACGCTGATGGCAAACACCAGTGCTGCAAAGACACCACCAACCAGGGTGTAGACCAGCACAAATTCCCAGTTGTCCGGGTTGAAGACTGCTTGCGCCGCGCCAACGTTTGAGGGCAAGCCGGTGTTGAAAAACACGGCAATCACCACCAGCGAGGCGCGTCCCCAAATCAGCTCCAGCACGATCAGCACCCCTACCAGCATGCCCATGCTGCGCAGGTGCGATTTCCAGCAGGTCATGGAGCTGGCAAAGTCGGCCGACAGCCCCAGCTCGCGGCGGCGGCTCACCTCGTACAACCCCATCGCCAGAAACGGACCCAGCAGAAGGCAGCCCGAGGCCATCATCATGGTGTATTCAGTGCTGGCACGAAATACTTCGCCCAGCAACAAGGCCATGCACCAGAACGCCAACCCGTAAAACAGGCTCACGCCGGGGCTGGCCGTCAGGTCGCGCCAGCCCAAGCCCAACCAGGCCAGTGGTGCTGACCAGATCAGGGCAATGACTTCCCTGGGTGGCGCCTCGGAAGGCGGCGGCACATAGGGGGGCGGCGGTACTTCGTCTTGGTAGTTGCTCATGACCAAAGCTTAACGCGAAAGAACCTGGCGCGAACTGATTGCCCGCATGCAAGGGGCATGGCCCTGTGTATCATGTTTGCACACCACCTCATTTGGAGCAACTCATGGCACTGATGGACTTCATCAAGAAACAATTCATTGACATCATCCAATGGACCGAGGTGTCCGACGGCACGCTGGCGTGGCGCTTTCCGATGGCAGACATGGAGATTCAAAACGGCGCGCAGCTGGTGGTGCGCGAGTCGCAAATGGCGCTGTTTGTCAACGAGGGCAAAGCGGCCGATATGTTTGGCCCCGGCACCTATCGTCTCGGCACAAAAACGCTGCCGGTGCTGACCTACCTGAAGAACTGGGACAAGCTGTTTGAGTCACCCTTCAAGAGTGACGTTTATTTTTTCAGTGTGCGTCAACAGGTCGACCAAAAGTGGGGCACATCGCAGCCCATCACCGTTCGCGACAAGGACTTCGGTGCGGTGCGCCTGCGCGCCTTTGGCAACTACAGCTTTAGGGTGGCTGACCCGAAACTGTTTCACACCGAAATTTCGGGCACGCGTGCCGACTATGGTGTGGCGGACCTGGATGGCCAGCTGCGTGGCCTGGTGCTGCAAAACATCAGCAACGCCGTGGCCAGCAGCGGCATTGCCTTTTTGGACCTGGCCGCCAACCAGCTGATGTTTGCGCAGGCGCTCACCACACAGTTGACGCGCGAGTTTGAAAAGCTTGGTTTGAAACTTGAAGGCATGACGGTGCAAAACGTCTCGCTGCCCGAAGAACTGCAAAAAATTCTGGACCAGAAAATCGGCATGGGCATGGTGGGCAACGACATGGCCAGGTTCATGCAGTACCAGACGGCGCAGGCGATTCCCCAATTTGCCGAAGGCGGCGGTGCCGGCGGTGGCAGCGGCATTGCCGGGGATGCGATGGGGCTGGGTGCCGGCGTGGCGCTGGGCCAGGTGCTCGCGCAGAACCTCGCAGCTGGTCTGCAGCCGGCACCGGCTACGGCTGCGGCTGCGTCGGCACAAGCTGGTGGGATGAAGCCTGAAGAAGTGATGGCCACGCTGGAAAAACTGGCTGACCTCAAGGCCAAAGGCATCGTGACGCAGGACGAGTTTGATGCCAAGAAGAGCGAGTTGTTAAGAAAGCTGGTTTAGGGTTTTGCCCGCTTGATTCAGCGCGCGCCAGCTCGGCAGGTGCGCGCAGGCTTTCCACCTTGAGCACCCGGGTGCTGTGCGTGTGGCCGCGCGCCAGAATTTCGTCGTGAATGTCGCGGATTTCCAGCGTGCTGGAGATGCGGTGCAACTGGGCCGCGAGCACAACTGCAGGTGTTCCAGGCACCGGGCAGGCCATTTCCGGGTGATCGCAAAGATTTGTATGTCATATTATCTATTCATGTAAGCTAATAAGTAATTGAATTAAAACAATTAATTAAACTTTTCATCTATTCATATAATGATGCATGCCTAAACCAAGCGATCTCACCCAGAAGGCCCTGCAAACCTTGCGCAGGCAGGGCAGTTTGCTGACCAGCGCCGAGCTTCAGGCCAGCCTGGGCGTGAGCCAGTCCACGGTATCTCGGGCATTGTCACCGCTGATCCAGTCGGGGCAAGTGCAAAAGGTGGGTGCTGCGCGCTCGCAGCGTTATGTGCTGGCGCGCAGCGTGCCGGGTGTCGGCCGCGAGGTTCGGGTGATGCGCATCAACGCGCTGGGCCAGCCCACACCCTTTGCACGCATGGTGCCGTTGGAGGGTGGTGCGTTTTGGGTGGACGAGGCCGACGGCGTGAGTGCCTTACACGGCGGCCTGCCCTGGTTTCTGGACGACATGCGGCCGCAAGGGTTCATGGGACGCACCTTTGCCCACGCCCACCCCGAGCTGCAACTGGGCAGCGACCCGCGCCACTGGAGCGACGACGACGTGTTGCGCGCCCTCACCCTGTTTGGTGATGACTTGCCGGGCAACCTGATCCTGGGCGAAGCGGCGTTTGCGCGTTTTCACACGCTGCCCGCGCGTGCCTCAAGGGTCGATTCAGCCGATGATTACCCGCGCCTGGCCGACCAGGCCATGCAGGGCACCCACCCCGGTTCATCGGCGGGTGGAGAGCAACCCAAGTTTTGCACCCTGACGGCCGGACGACCGGTGCTGGTGAAGTTTTCACCGGCGGGCGACAGTGCGGTAGACCAGCGCACCCGCGACCTCTTGGTGTGTGAGCATCTGGCGCTGCAAACGCTCAATGCGGCCGGCATTCCCGCTGCGCGCACCCAGATATTTTCTGGCGCGGGCCGGGTGTTTCTGGAGTCCGAGCGTTTTGACCGCACCCCCGCAGCATCTGGTCCAGGCGGACAGAACGGCCGCATCGGCATGGTGTCTTTGCAGGTGTATGACGCCGAGTACGTGGGTGAAATGGACAACTGGGCCGCCACTGCCAACCGCATGGTGGCGCGCAAGCTGCTCAACCAAGCTGACGCCCGCACCCTGCGCCTGCTGGAGGCCTACGGCCAGCTCATTGCCAACACCGACCGGCATTACGGCAACATCTCGCTGCTGATCCAGGACGACGACTGGGTGCTGTCGCCCACCTACGACATGTTGCCCATGCTCTACGCGCCGGTGGGTGGCGAGCTGGTGGCGCGTGACTTTGCCACCCAGTTCCTGCAACCCACGGCGGCCACGCTGCCCCAGTGGGAACAGGCCAAAACCCTGGCCGCCACGTTCTGGCAGACGGTGGCGCAAGATGCGCGGGTGTCCGAAGGGTTCCGCGCTATTGCGGCTGAAAATTTATGCAAAATCAGGCTGTAGGCCTTATGATTTAATCGTGAACAGCTATTTAATATATAGCGTTTTGACGGCCTGAAATATGGGGTCACAATGTCGCATTCAGGGAACGAGCACGCCGAACAATGACACGCATTTTTGACAA
>CAISLL010000246.1 GCA_903886165.1 uncultured beta proteobacterium
CGGCAATCACACCGGCCATGTAGGCGCCTTCGTAGGTGCGGCTATCGTAGGTGCGCATGTTCCCAGCTTGTTTGTAGCCGGTGGCATGTTCAAACTTGACGCCGGCGTTGTCCGCCGCGACTTTGAGCATGGGCTCCATGTATCCAAAGGTGGTGCCAAAAATCAGCTTGTTGCCCTGGCCGGCCATGTCACGGATCACGCGCTCGGCATCTGCCGACTCGGGCACGTTTTCAACGAAGGACGTGACCACCTTGTCGCCAAATTCTTTCTCAAGTGCCTTGCGGCCGTTGTCATGGGCAAAGGTCCAACCACCGTCACCCACCGGGCCAACATAGGCGAAGGCAATTTTCAGGGGCTCGGGTTTGGGCGCAGGGGCCGAAGCGACTGGAGCGGGGGCTGGCGCAGGTGCCGGTTCTTCCTTCTTACCACACCCCACCAGCGCAGCGGAGGCCACGGCGGTGAGAGCAGCCACTTTGAGCAGCGAACGTTTTTGCAGATCGGTCATGTAAATTCCTTTTCAAGGGACGGGTTAAACAACGGGAAAAATCGAATTATGAGCCGGAATGGTCAGGCCCCAGGGTAAAACGGTTTGCCAAGGCTGGTTGGCATGTTGATGCGAATCCATTGGGGGTTGCGCGAGATCAGCGCCAGCACAAGAATGGTGGCCAGGTAGGGCAACATCGACAAAAACTGGCTGGGCACATCGACCCCAATGCCCTGCAAATGAAACTGCAACATGGTGACGCCACCAAACAGATAGGCGCCCAACAGCACCCGTGCCGGCCGCCAGGTGGCAAAGGTCGTCAAGGCCAGCGCAATCCAGCCTTTGCCTGCCACCATGCCTTCGACCCACAGCGGCGTGTAAATCACCGACAGATACGCGCCGGCCAGGCCACACAGCGCGCCACCCGCCACCACGGCCAGCAAACGGATTCGGCGCACCGGGTAACCCAGCGCGTGGGCAGACTCCGGGCTTTCACCCACGCTGCGCATGACCAGGCCACTGCGGGTGCGGTACATGAACCAGATCAAGGCCAGCGCCAACAGCACGGTGACATAGACCAGCGGATGGTGCCGAAAAAAGGCCGGGCCAACCCAGAGAATGTCCGACAGGTAAGGCACGGCAAAAATGCTGCGTTCGGGGATTTTGGCCTGCACAAAAGAGGTGCCAACAAAGGCAGAAAACCCGGTACCAAATAGCGTGAGCGCCAGCCCGGTGGCATACTGGTTGGTATTGAGCCAGATCACCAGCAGCCCAAAAATCAAGGCCAGCACGGCACCCACACCCATGCCTGCCGCGAAACCAAGCCAGTCATTGCCGGTGCTGACCACCGTGGCGAATCCGGCGATGGCCGCACACAGCATCATGCCCTCGGCGCCCAGATTGACAATGCCCACCTTTTCATTGATCAATAGCCCCAGCGAGGCAATTGCCAGCACGGTGCCCGCGTTCAGCGTGGCCGCCAGCAGCAGTGCGTAGGATTCCATCATGCCCCTCCACTCTTTTGCCACTTCAGGCGGTAGTTGACCAGCGTGTCACAGGCCAGCAGACTGAACAGCAACAGCCCCTGGAACACGCCAGTGAGTGATTTGGTGAGCCCCAGGCGCGATTGCGCCATTTCGCCGCCAATGTAAAACATGCTCATCAAGATAGCTGAAAACACCATTCCTGCCGGGTGCAAGCGCCCGACAAATGCCACGATGATCGCGGCAAAGCCGTAACCTGCAGGCACATAGGGCGTGAGTTGCCCGATCGGGCCGGCCACTTCCAAGGCACCGGCCAGGCCGGCCGCGCCACCCGACATCAACAACGCCATCCAGAGTGCCTTGCGTGAGGAAAACCCGGCATAACGGGCCGCAGCCGGTGCCAGCCCACCCACCTGCAAGGCAAAACCGGCACGGGTGCGAAACAGGAACACCCACAAAGCCGCCACGCTGACGATTGCCAGCAGCGCGCCAATGCTGACGCGCGAGCCGTCAAACAGGCGTGGAACGCGCGTGACCGCCTCAAAGGTTTTGGTTTGCGGAAAGTTAAAGCCCATGGGGTCTTTCCACGGGCCACCCACCAGATAACTGAGCAACTGCACGGCCACGTAAACCAGCATCAGGCTCACCAGAATCTCGTTGGCGTGGAAACGGTCTCGCAGCAGCGCGGTCAGGCTGGCCCACAACATGCCGCCCAGCACACCTGCCAGCAAAATAGGCAGCACAATCCAGCGGCTGCTGCCGGCATCCGCCATCAGCGCCACACCACCCGCAAAGATGGCCCCGATGATGTATTGCCCCTCGGCCCCGATGTTCCACACGTTGGACCTGAAACAGACCGCCAGCCCGAGCGCAATGATGAGCAGCGGCGTCGCCTTGACCATCAGTTCACCCAGGGCGTAGGCGTTGTGGATGGGCAGCCAGAAAAACATCTCCAGCCCTTTGACTGGGTCTTTGCCCAGGGCGCTGAACATCACGGCACCAATCAGCACCGTGATCAGCAACGCCAGCACCGGCGAGCCATAGGTCCAGACTTTGGAAGGCTCCGGGCGGGCTTCAAGCTTGAGCATGCAGGCCTCCTGACTGGGTGGGCTGGCCCACGATGGCGAGGCTTTCGAGTTCGGCCAGATGCTGCTGCACGTCTTCATCCCACAAACCACTCATCCACTCGCCAATTTTCTCGACTGTGGCCTCGGCAATCGGTACCGAAGGCGACAACTGTCCACGCGAGATCACGTGCAGCCGATCACTCACCTCAAACAATTCGTCCAGCTCTTCGCTCACCACCAGCACCGCACAGCCGGCATCCCGCAGCGCCAGGATCGCACCCCTGATTTGCGCCGCCGCACCCACATCCACACCCCAGGTGGGCTGCGAGACGATGAACAATTTGGGAGTGGCATCAATCTCGCGGCCAACAATGAATTTCTGCAAATTGCCACCGGAAAGTGAGCGCGCCAAAGAACGCGGGCCGCCTGCCTTCACCTTGAAACGACCAATGATGTCGGCAGCGTGGCGCTCCAGTTGTTTCACGCGAATCCAGCCACCACCGAACTTGGGCCAGGCAATAGCTTCCTGGCGCGTCAGCAGCAGGTTGTGTGCCAGCCCAAGCGTGGGCACCGCGCCGCGCCCCAGGCGTTCTTCGGGCACAAAATGCAGGCCCAGCTTGCGCCGCTGCCCCGGGTGCAGGCGAGAAGCGTCCACCGCTCCCATCTGGATGGTGCCCGGTTTGGCCCGCACGTCTTCACCCGAGAGGGCATACAGCAGTTCTTTTTGCCCGTTGCCCGAGACCCCGGCAATGCCCACGACCTCGCCCGCACACACCTGCAGGCTGATGCCTTCAATGTCCACACCAAACTGGTCTTCACGTGGCAAGATCAGGTTTTGCAGCGTCAACACCGCAGCACCGGGCTTTTGTGCACGATGTGTCAGCTGCGGCGGCTCGGCACCAATCATCAATTTGGACAGGGACGCATTGCTCTCCTGGGACGGATTGCACACACCCGTCACCTTGCCACCGCGCAACACGGTGCAGGCATTGCACAGCTCACGGATTTCATGCAGCTTGTGGCTGATGTACAAGA
>CAISLL010000247.1 GCA_903886165.1 uncultured beta proteobacterium
CCACATTGCCTACTTTGGCCATATACCCTTACAAGACCCAGTGCTTTTTTGCGGCGACACCTTGTTCAGCGCCGGCTGTGGGCGGTTGTTTGAGGGCACAGCGGCGCAAATGCTGGGCTCGTTGACCCGGCTGGCGGCCTTGCCGGAGGCAACCCGTGTATGCTGCGCCCACGAATACACCCTGGGCAGCCTGCGTTTTGCCCTGGCCGTCGAGCCGGACAACGCTGAGCTGTTGGCTTACCAGGAGCGCGCGCAATCCCTGCGGTGCGCTCACCAGCCCACCCTGCCCTCAAGCATCGGGCTTGAGAGGTACGTGAACCCTTTTTTACGCACCCATTTGCCGCAGGTGGCGGATGCGGTGCGGCGCCGGGATGCCAGCGCACATGACGCCGTCAGTGTGTTTGCCGCCCTGCGAACCTGGAAAGACCAATTTTGAAACACCTTCTTCAATTTCTGGCACTGGGCGCCAGCCTGTGGCTGGCAGGCTGTGCCAGCCCTGGCGCCGGTCGGCCGAACACCCCTGCCGGCGTCAATGTTGCCAGCACGCCGACACCCGTCGCCACCGAAAACCCGGTCCAGGTCCAATCCGTGCAGTACCCGGCTGGCGGGTTGAAGCCCTTGTCCACGTCGATACTGGGTTCAAAGGGTGTACATGCCTTGTCGCCACCCCTTGACTTGTGGGACCGCATTAGGCGTGGTTTTGCCATGCCTGACCTCCACAACGAACTCGTAAACGAGCGTGAGCTGTGGTACAGCAGCCGCCCCGACTACGTGGCCCGCATGACGGAGCGCGGCAACAAATACCTGTTCTACATTGTGGAAGAACTAGAGCGGCGAAACATGCCGAGCGAACTGGCGCTGCTGCCGTTCATTGAGAGTGCCTTCAATCCACAAGCGGTATCAAGCGCCAAGGCAGCTGGCATGTGGCAGTTCATGCCCGCCACCGGCCGTGACTTTGACCTGAAGCAGAACATGTTTCGGGACGACCGCCGCGACGTGATCGAATCGACCCGGGCCGCGCTCGATTACATGCAAAGGTTGTACGGCATGTTTGGCGACTGGCACCTGGCGCTGGCCGCCTACAACTGGGGTGAAGGCAGCGTGCAGCGGGCCATCAAGAAAGCGAAGCTCGCGGGCACCGGTACGGCGTATACCGACCTGACCATGCCCATGGAAACCCGCATGTATGTGCCCAAGTTGCAGGCGGTGAAAAACATTGTGGCCAATCCGGACTCGTTCCGGGTGAACCTGCCAGATGTCGGCAACCACCCCTATTTCCAGACGGTAGACATCCGCCGAGACATTGACGTGGCGCTGGCCGCCAAATTGGCCGAGGTGCCACTGGAAGATTTCAAGGCCCTCAACCCTTCCCTGAGCAAGCCGGTGCTGCTGGCCTCTGGCACGCCCCAGGTTTTGTTGCCTTGGGACAACGCCGAGCGTTTTCAGGCCAACATGGAAGCCTACACCGGGGGCCGCTTGGCCAACTGGACGGCCTGGGTTGCCCCAGGCACCCTGAAGCCAGCCGATGCCGCCAGACGCGTCGGCATGACCGAGGACGAATTGCGTAGCGTCAACAAGATTCCGCCGCGCATGCTGATCAAGGCCGGCTCAACCCTGCTGGTGCGCCGCTCTGCCGGCTTTGACACGGACGTGTCGGAACATGTGGCAGACAACGGGCAGTTGTCCCTGGCGCCCGAGGTGGTGCTGCGGCAAACTGCCATCAAGGCAGGCAAATTGGACACCGTGGCCAGCTTGGCCAAACGGTTTCGCGTCAGCCCGCAATCGCTCGCCGAGTGGAACAACGTGAGCGCCAGCGCGTCTTTCAAGCGCGGCCAGAAGGTGGTTTTGTACTTGCCTGGCAAAGCCTTCACCGCAAGCACCAAGTCTGCAAAAAAGGCCAGTGGCAAAACCAGGGTGGCAGCCGGCAGCAAAACACCAGCCTCCAAAAAAGCGATCAGGCTGGCGCGCAAGTAACAGGGTTGACCAGAATGGCAGGCGCAAGTCGCCAGCGTGTCAAGGCGCGTCTGGGCGCGGTCATGCACAGCCATTCAAAAAGAAATCAGCGGCGATCCACAAGGGCGTGGGCAATGGTGCCCAGATCCACGTATTCAAGCTCACTGCCCACCGGCACACCACGCGCCAAGCGCGTCAGGTGCAGGCCGCGGGCTTTCAGGCCTTCGCTGATCACATGTGCGGTGGCTTCGCCCTCGGCGGTGAAATTGGTCGCCAGAATCACCTCCTGCACCCGACCGTCCAGCGCGCGGTCAAACAATTTTTTCAGACCGATGTCATGCGGGCCAATGCCATCCAGCGGGCTTAGCTTTCCCATCAGCACAAAGTAAAGTCCTTTGTAGGCACCCGTGCGTTCAACTGCAGACTGGTCCGCAGGAGTTTCAACCACGCAGAGCTTGGCGACATCACGGCGCTCGTCCAGACAGGTGGCGCAGACCACGGACTCGGTGAAGGTGTGGCAACGCTCGCAGTGCCGAACGGCTTGTGTCGCATGTGCCAGGGCATAAGACAGGGTCTGCGCGCCGCTGCGGTCGTGCTGCAACAGATGAAATGCCATCCGCTGCGCCGACTTCACGCCCACGCCCGGCAAGCGCCGCAGCGCCTGAATCAAGGCCTCAAGCGCGTTGGTGTCCATATCCCTGCAATGTCTCAGAATGGGAACTTCATACCGCCGGGTAAACCTGGCATGCCAGCGGTGATCTTGCCCATCTTCTCGGTGGAGGTTTCTTCCGCCTTGCGCACGGCGGCATTAAAAGCGGCCGCCACCAGGTCTTCCAGCATGTCCTTGTCCTCGGCCAGCAGGCTGGGGTCAATCGCGATGCGTTTGACATCGTGTTTGCAGGTCATGGTGACCTTGACCAGGCCCGCGCCTGACTCGCCAATGACCTCGATGTTTCCCAATTCGTCCTGGGCTTTTTTCATGTTGTCCTGCATCGCCTGTGCCTGTTTCATGAGGCCGGCGAGTTGTCCTTTGTTGAACATTTGAATTCCTTGTGTGTGGGGTTTGAAATGAAAAATTTACCGCGCTGAACCTGTCTCAGCCCGGCATGTGTATCGGTCAGCCGGGTGCCTTGTTGGGACCGGGCCTGATGCTGCCAGGCACGATTTTCGCCCCAAAATCACGCATCAGTGTTTGCACCAGGGGGTCGTCGAAAACGATTTTTTCCGCCGCCAACTGCGCTTGTGCGGCCGCAGCGGCGTTGCGCCTGGCCGGGCTGTCCGTCACGCGCCCAATTTCTGCCACCAGCTTAACCGGATAACCCGCCCCTGCCAGCGCTGCCGCCAAACGGTCGCGGCTACCCGGCTGGTTGAGCGACTCGCGCTCGAGCCGCAGCAGCCATTGGTCGGTGTCGCGCGCGACAAGTTGCGCCTGCAAGGCCAGTTCACGCACCATGGCTGTGATGGCCTCGGCGGCAATCAGCGCCTGCACCGTGGCATGCCAGAAATCCCCTTCCGGGCTACTTGGCACCGCCAGTGCCGCACGCTCAATCGGCATGTCACGCATCGAATCGGGCTGCACATGCACCTGAATTGCTTCAATATGTGTAGCGGTATGCGATTTATCTATCTCGACCAGAGATTCATCTTCTATAAAAATTTGAGCTTTGTCGTGGTCGCTGCCTGCAGTGCGGCCCGGTGCAGCCACAGCGTTTGACACACTGGGCACGGCCAGCTGATCGCCCTGGTCCACAATCCTGGCACTGACCGGTGCATTTGGCATGTGACGCACTGGCAGACGCTGCCCGTCCGGCACTGGCACCTGACCCGACTGCAAGGTCAGCTTGGGGGCCGGCAAAGGGCTGGATTCAGAAGAAACTGGTGCTGTCGCTGCGTCAACTTTCGCGGGCTTTGGTGCCTCAGGCAATGGGCGCGGCCCGAATTTCAGAGTTTTTTTTTCCTGCACGGCGGGGTCACCAGCCTCGGGTTTGAATGCCAGCAGACGCAGCAGCACCATGGTCAGTGCGGCATATTCATCGGGTGCCAAACCAAGTTCA
This sequence comes from uncultured beta proteobacterium, assembly GCA_903886165.1. Lineage (GTDB taxonomy): Bacteria > Pseudomonadota > Gammaproteobacteria > Burkholderiales > Burkholderiaceae_C > Rhodoferax. The sequence continues at coordinate 4,008 of CAISLL010000247.1, forward strand.
CCGCGCCCGTGCAAGCAGATGCTGTAGAGCAGTTGGGTTTCATCGGCGGGCATCAGCGCAGCCAACTGGGCGATGTCAACAGCCTCGGGGTCGCTCTCATCGAGCATCGACTCAGACACTGCCTGCAACACCGCCATGCGCTGCAGCACACCACTCATTTCTTCCAGGGTGGACGCTGCGCTCAGGCCGTGGGTGCGCAAGGCTTCTGCTGTTTCCACCACGGTCTTGCCGTCGCCCTGGGCCAGTGCCTGCAGTAATCGAAAGACATAGGAGCGATCCACGCTGCCCAGCATCTGGCGCACCGTGGTCTCTTCAAGCACACCCGAGCCAAAGGCAATGGCCTGGTCGGTCAGGCTCAGGGCGTCGCGCATGGAGCCACGGGCCGCCCGCGCCAGCAAACGCAGAGACGGCACATCCGCCGCAACCTGCTCGGTGGCCAGTACTTTTTGCAAATGCTCGCGGATGGTCTCAGGCGCCATCGGGCGCAAATTAAATTGCAAACAGCGTGAAAGCACCGTCACCGGGACCTTTTGCGGATCGGTGGTGGCCAACACAAACTTCAGGTATTCGGGCGGTTCTTCAAGCGTTTTCAGCATGGCGTTGAACGCCGTGTTGGTCAGCATGTGCACTTCATCGATCATAAAAACCTTGAAACGCCCCTGCACCGGCTTGTATACCGCCTGCTCCAATAAGGCCTGCACCTCGTCCACACCACGGTTGGAAGCTGCATCAAGTTCGGTGTAATCAATGAACCGGCCGCTATCAATATCAGTGCATGCCTGACATACCCCGCAGGGACTGGCGGTAATACCACCTTGGCCATCCAGCCCCTGGCAGTTGAGTGATTTGGCCAGAATGCGCGACACCGTGGTCTTGCCAACACCACGCGTGCCCGTGAACAAATAGGCGTGATGCAGGCGTTGCGTTGTCAGCGCATTGCTCAATGCCTGCACCACATGGTCTTGCCCCACCATTTCAGTGAAATTGCGGGGACGGTATTTGCGGGCAAGCACAAGGTAGGACATACGGGGATTCTAAAGGGCCTCACAAAACGCTAAACTGATACGACCGGGGGCTCTGTGTATGGGCCTTTCGGGCTTATGCATCTAAACCAACGAACTTGCAGGAGAAATGTCATGGCCGGTAAATTTGAAATCACCAAGTCAAAGAGTGGAAAATTCTTGTTCAACCTGAAGGCGGGCAACGGGCAGATTATCCTGACCAGCCAGATGTATGAGACCCTGGCCAGCGCAACACAGGGCATTCAATCCTGCAAAACCAACAGTGCATTGGACGATCGCTTCGAGCGCAACCTGTCAAGTGCCGAGCAGCCCTACTTCACTCTGAAAGCCGGTAACGGCCAAGTGATTGGACGCAGCGAAATGTACTCGTCCGTGGCTGCCCGAGACAACGGTATCGTGTCGGTCAAGACCAATGCACCAAGTGCCGACATCAAAGATCTGACTGGCGCTTAAGGCTTTATAATTGCGGGCGACGGGCCTTCCCGCATGGGGAAGCGGCCAACCGGGTCAGGTGGGGAACCAAGCAGCCCTAACTGTGGAGCCAGTGCCGGGGTCAAGGCTCGTCACCCTTATTTTCAAAACCTCTTGTCAGAGGAACTCGGTGCCAGTTGGTTCCACACCCCAACTGCTTTCAGCGCAATCTCGTCGCAACCGGGTTCAGCATAAGGCCTGGCATAACAAGCACAAAACCTTATCCGGCAAGATTTGATCGTGCCGATCGTAGTCCGGGTTACATCCGTCAGATCACGAACGACATTGAGCAGAGAAAAGAGGCATGAGAAAAAGGAAAACCCTAAGTAGATCAACTACTTAGGGTTTTATTTGGCGGAGCGGACGGGACTCGAACCCGCGACCCCCGGCGTGACAGGCCGGTATTCTAACCAACTGAACTACCACTCCTGGTAGCTAACGTTTACTCTTTCGAGCC
>CAISLL010000248.1 GCA_903886165.1 uncultured beta proteobacterium
ACCACAGCGTGGTTTTTGGCGCCGCCCAAGGCTTGCACGCGTTTGCCATGCGCACAACCGGTGGCATAGATGTATTCGGCGATCGGCGTGGAGCCGACAAAGCTGATGGCCTTGACGCGCGGGTCGGTCAGCAAGGTGTCGACCGCTTCCTTGTCGCCGTGCACCACGTTCAGCACACCTGGTGGCAGGCCGGCCTGCAACGCCAGTTCGGCCACCAAGAGCGCACTTGAGGGGTCACGCTCTGACGGTTTCAAGACAAAGGTGTTGCCGCAGGCAATGGCCATCGGCCACATCCACAGCGGCACCATCACCGGAAAATTGAAGGGCGTGATGCCAGCCGTGACCCCCAGCGCCTGGAATTCACTCCACGAGTCGATGGCCGGGCCAACGTTTTTGCTGTGCTCACCCTTGAGCAGTTCGGGCGCGTAAGAGGCGTATTCCACATTTTCGATGCCGCGTTGTAATTCGCCCATCGAGTCTGCCAGCACCTTGCCGTGTTCAGCGGTGACCAGGGCGCAAATGGCGTCAGCGTTGTCTTCCAGCAGCACTTTGAGTTTGCTCATGACACGTGCGCGCTTCAGGGGCGGCGTGGCGCGCCAAGCCGGGTAGGCCGCCTGCGCGCTGGCAATGGCGGCTTCCACGGTGAGCTTGTCCGCCAGCAACAGGCGCTTTTCAGCCTGGCCGGTGGCTGGGTTGAACACGTCGGCAGTGCGCGTGCCGCCACTGACTAGCTGACCGTCAATGAGGTGCTGGACAGTGGGAAGGGCTTGATTCGAAGGGAGCGTGCTGGTCATGGGGTGGTTCCAGTTATATAAGTATCATGCGGTGGCGTTGATGCATTCCCCAAGCGCGTTAACGAGGCTGTCAATCTGCGCCGGGGTGGTGATAAACGGTGGCGCGAGCTGGATGGTGTCGCCACCGTAGCGCACGTAAAAACCTTTCGCCAGCATGGCCATGGCGATCTCGTAGGGGCGTTTGGCGGGCTCACCGGGCACGGCAGCAATCGTCAAACCAGCGGCCAGGCCGTAGTTGCGGATGTCGGTGATGTGTTTGCTGCCCTTGAGTGAATGCACGGCGTTCTCAAAATAGGGTGACAGCGCCTTGACCTTGTCAACCATGTTTTCACGCACCAGAATGTCCAGCGTGGCCAGGCCCACGGCACAGGGCACCGGGTGCGCCGAGTAGGTGTAGCCGTGGGCAAATTCCAGCATGTACTCTGGCCCGCCCTGCGCCATGAAGGTGTCGTAAATTTCCTTGCTGGCCAGCACCGCGCCCAGCGGCTGGGCGCCGTTTGTGATCTGTTTGGCGCAGTTCATGATGTCGGGTGTGACACCAAAGGCCTCAGCCCCGCTGTAAGCACCCATGCGGCCAAAACCGGTGATCACTTCGTCAAAAATCAGCAGGATGTTGTGCGCGGTGCAAATGTCACGCAGGCGCTTCAGATAACCCTTGGGCGGAATGATGACACCAGCAGAGCCTGACATGGGTTCGACGATCACGGCGGCAATGTTGGACGCATCGTGCAGGGTGATCAGCTTGAGCAACTCGTCGGCCAGTTCGGCGCCTTGCTCAGGCATGCCGCGCACAAAGGTGTTGCCGGGCAATTGGGTGTGCGGCAGGTGGTCGGCAGCAATACCCTGCCCAAAGGTCTTGCGGTTGGCGCCAATGCCACCGACCGAGATGCCGCCAAAGTTGACACCGTGGTAGCCTTTTTCACGGCCAATCAGCAGGCTCTTTTGCCCCAAGCCCTTGGCACGCCAGTAGGCCCGCGCCATCTTCAGAGAGGTGTCAGCCGACTCCGAGCCCGAACCGGTGAAAAACACATAGTCCAGCCCGGCGGGTGTGAGTTCTTTCAGCTTGTTGGCCAGTGCAAAAGACAGCGGGTGACCGTACTGGAACGCCGGTGAGTAGTCCAGGGTGGCCAACTGTTTGGCAGCGGCGTCCACAATTTCCTGCCGGCCGTGGCCCAGGCCACAAGTCCACAGGCCAGAGAGGCCGTCAAAAATCTTGCGGCCGTCGATGTCGGTGTAGTAACAGCCATCGGCACTGGCCATCATGCGCGGGTTGGCTTTGAAGTTGCGGTTAGCCGTGTAGGGCATCCAATGCGCCTCCAGCCAGGCGGCGTCGGTACGTGGGCGGGTCAGGGCTTGGGCAGGGGTCATGTTCATGGAATGTCCTTCATGTGAGCAGGAAAGCAGCGATTGTGCAAGGCTCTGTTACTCTTATAAATGTTTAACTATCACTGCTTGGTTGCCAATCTATGCAAGTAAAGACCCGCGCGGCCCTGGGCCAGTTGAGTGACATGGACATCCGCCTGCTGCGGGTGTTCAAAAGTGTGGTTGAGTGCGGAGGCATGGCGGCGGCCGAGTTGGAGCTCAACATTGGCACCAGCACCGTCAGCCGCCACATCAAGGACCTGGAAACCCGCCTGGGCCTGACCCTGTGCCGCCGTGG
>CAISLL010000249.1 GCA_903886165.1 uncultured beta proteobacterium
AATCGCCAGCTCCAGGCCTTGCTTGATGGCGCGCTTGGCATCGAGTTCTTCGGCCTTGTCGGCGCCGCCAATCAGGTGCACCTGGACGCCTGCGGCCAGCAGGTCAGCCTGCAACTCACGCTGCGGCTCTTGCCCGGCACAGACCACCACGTTGTCCACGGGCAAGGTCATGTCACGATCACCCACGGTGATGTGCAAGCCATCGTCATCAATTTTTCGGTAAGTCACTCCCGCCAGCATCTCGACCTGGCGGTTTTTCAGCGAGGTGCGGTGAATCCAGCCGGTGGTTTTGCTCAAGGTTTCACCGACCTTGCTGGCCTTGCGTTGCAGCAGGTAGAGCTTGCGCGGGTTCTTGTCGATGTGTGCTGTCTTCAAACCACCCCGCGTGGCGTAGGTGGTGTCCACACCCCATTCGGCAAAAAATTTGAGCGGGGACAGGCTCGGGCTGGTGCCCTCATGCAGCAGATATTCGGCGGTATCGAAGCCAATGCCGCCAGCACCGATCAGTGCCACGTTTTGGCCCACCGGTTTTTTGTCGCGCAATACGTCCAGGTAACTCAACACTTTCGGGTGGTTGATGCCGTCGATGGGCGGCGTGCGCGGGCTGATGCCGGTGGCCAGCACCACCTGTTTGTAGCCCGCTGCGGCCAGGTCCTGGGCGCTGACACGGGTAGCCAGTTTCAGGGTGACGCCGGTCAGTTCGATCTGTTTGCCAAAGTAGCGCAGCGTTTCATAAAACTCCTCCTTACCCGGCACCTGTTTGGCAATGTTGAACTGGCCGCCAATCTCGGGCGCCGCATCAAACAGCGTCACGTCAAACCCGCATTCGGCGGCGGCGGTGGCACAGCTCAAACCGGCCGGGCCGGCACCGACCACGGCAATACGTTCGCGCGCGGCGGCTGGGGCGAGGTTGATCAGTGTTTCGTGGCAGGCGCGTGGGTTCACCAGGCACGAGGTGATCTTGCCGCCAAAGGTGTGGTCCAGGCAGGCCTGGTTGCAGCCGATGCAGGTGTTGATCTCGTCGGCTTTGCCAGCGGCGGTCTTTTGCACAAACAGCGGGTCGGCCAAGAACGGCCGCGCCATCGACACCATGTCGCAAAAACCATCTGCCAGTAATTGTTCGGCCACCTCGGGCGTGTTGATGCGGTTGGTGGCCACCAGCGGAATGCGCACCTTGCCCTTGAGTTGTTTGGTCACCCAAGCCCAGGCGGCGCGTGGTACCTTGGTGGCAATGGTCGGAATCCGTGCCTCATGCCAGCCAATGCCGGTGTTGATGATGCTGGCGCCCGCCGCTTCAATCGCCTGCGCCAGTTCGATCACCTCGGCCAGCGTGGAGCCGCCTTCAACCAGGTCGAGCATCGACAGGCGGTAAATGATGATGAAGTTGGGGCCAACTTGCTCGCGTGTGCGGCGCACGATGTCAACCGGCAGCCGGATGCGGTTCTGGTAGCTGCCACCCCATTCGTCGTCGCGTTGGTTGGTGCGGGCGGCAATGAATTCGTTGAGCAGGTAACCCTCACTGCCCATGATTTCGACCCCGTCGTAACCGGCACTTTGGGCCAGCAGGGCGCAACGGACAAAGTCGTCGCTGGTCTGGTAAACCTCTTCGGTGCTGAGGGCCCTGGGCTTCATCGGGTTGATCGGGGCCTGCAAGGCGCTGGGTGCCACCAGCTGTTCGTGATAGGCGTAGCGGCCAAAGTGCAGGATTTGCATGGCAATCTTGCCACCGGCCTCATGAACTGCGTCTGTCACCGGTTTGTGTTTGGCCGCTTCTTCGGGCGTGGTCAGGCGGGCGCCACCGGGCATCGGGCGACCGCGGTCGTTAGGCGCAATGCCGCCAGTCACGATCAGGCCGACGCCACCGCGTGCGCGTTCGGCATAAAACGCCGCCATCCGATTGAAGCCGTCTTTCACTTCTTCCAGCCCCACGTGCATGGAGCCCATGATGACGCGGTTGGGCAGGGTGGTGAAACCCAGGTTCAGGGGTTCCAGCAGGTGCGGGTAGGGGGTCATGGAAGTCTCCTCAAAGCGTGATTCATGAATTGGGTGTTGGCGCAACCCGTGGTTGTGCACTGGTCGCTATGCAACCGGTTGCACAGTTTAGGAGAGCTTTAAAATTTATGCAACTGGTTGCATAGAGTGTTTTCCCCAATTAGACTCGCCCACCATGGCCTTGTCACACGCACTTCTTACCTCGCTGATTGAAAAATCGTCTTCAGGTTATGACCTGGCGCGGCGTTTTGACAAGTCGATCGGTTTCTTCTGGCACGCCACACACCAGCAGATTTACCGGGAATTGGGACGCATGGAGGCCGCGGGTTGGATCGAATCGGCCATCGCGCCCGATGCCGGCAAAACCCGCAAGCGCATGTACCGTGTGTTGCCGCCTGGCCAAGCCGAGCTGCTGCGCTGGGCGGTTGAACCGTCCAATGACATGGACATGCGAGACGAATTCATGGTGCGCCTGCGGGCTGATGCGGCTTTGGGCTCCCTCGGGCTTGCTCCTGAGCTAGAGCGCCGCATGGCCCTGCATGAAGAAAAACTGGCGCTGTACCGGCAGATTGAGCAGCGTGACTTTGCCTCCCCTGAGCTGTCACGCGCCGCGCGAATTCACCACATGATCCTCAAGAAGGGGATTTTGTACGAGGAGAATTCGATTGCCTGGGCGCGGGAGATGTTGGGATTGCTATTGGAGAAATAGCTGTTAGCGCTTGCCGTACCTGTGCTAGAGGCTGATTTGTCTTGAATTTTTATCGTTGATCCCCCCCTATCCCCCAACCCCTTTCCACCCCCGCCGGGGCGGAAAGGGGAGCTTAACAGCCGTATTTGGCCAACGCTATTGATGGATGACGTACCAGCCGTTTGGCCTGTGGCCGGAAGTCGGGTCAGTCCTTGGTCGCTGTGACTGTGCAGCCACTGACATCGCCACGACTGTTGATCCGGGCCATCCGGCTCCACCAGTTTGGCCGCGTGCGGACAACCAGTTTTTCAACCCACAACCGGACGGCATGCCACGACGACCTATCTCCGGACATGCACTTCACCACTAAAAACACAAGGCCAAATAGGGCTGTTAGCTCCCTCTTTCGCCCGGCGGGGCGAGAGAGGGCGGGGGGTAAGAGTGGGGGAAAGCAACGTTAAAACGGCGTGCCGCCACTTTGTGAGAGTATTCAAAAATTCAAAAATTCAAAAATTCAAAGTCCTTGCACTCACAAACCGCCGCGCCATGCCATTCATCGGGTCAACAAAGTCCAACTCCTTGGCCAGCAACTGCAGCGGCTTCGCGTAGTTGACTGAACCTTCCGGCGTGAGCGCCGGGTACAGCCCATCATTCAACAAAGGCAGCCCCAAACCCAGCATGTGCACCCGCAACTGATGCCGCTGCCCGGTGACAGGTTTGAGCTGGTAACGCGCCAGGTTGCCGCGCACCTCCAGCACGTCAATCCGGGTGATGGCGTTCACCGTGCCATCCACCTCGTGCTGCAGCATGAAGTGCCCGGCCTCCTTGATGCGGCTCTGCCGCGTCACAGGAAACACCAGGTCGGCGCGCCAGGGTGCAATCGCCTCGTAGGTTTTGTGCACCGCGTGCTGACTGAACAGCGCGCAGTACGCGGCGCGGGTGGCAGGCTGTTTGGAAAACATCACCAGCCCGGCGGTGTCGCGGTCAATGCGGTGAATCGGCACCAGGTCATCCAGGCCCAGCTTGTCTTTGAGGCGCACCAGCACGGTCTCGGTCAGGTAACCGCCCGAGGGCACCACCGGCAAAAAGTGCGGTTTGTCCACCACCAGCAAGTGCGCGTCTTCGAACAGCACCACTTCTTCAAAGGGAATGTGTGGCTCGTTAGGCACCTCGCGGTAGTAGAAAAGGCGCTGGTGCGCAGGGTAGGGTGGCTGGCTGGCTCGCTCCGGCGTGACAGGCTCGCCGCGCTCGTTGATGACATCGCCCCGTGCCATGCGCGCCAGCCAGGTTTGGCGCGTAATGGTGGGGAAACGTGCTGTCAAAAAGTCCAGCAAGTTTGGCCATTGCCCGGCAGGCAGGCTGACACAGCTGGCGCCAACACCGTTGCGGGTCGGGGGCCTATTCTGTTTCCAGATCATTCGTGTCTAGGCGCAAAGCCGCTGGCAGTGCTTCAGCACGACAAGGCGAAGCAAGAACGAGACGGATGGTTTGGGAATGGAATTAAATGCGCTCAAACACCAGGTCCCAGACACCGTGGCCAAGCTTGATGCCACGGTTTTCGAATTTGGTGAGCGGCCGGTAGTGCGGCTTGGGCGCATAGCCCAGCAGCTCCGGGTGCTGCGCCAGCGCGGTGTTTTTCAGCAGCGGCTCAGCGCTCAGAACTTCCAGAATCTGCTCCGCGTAGGGCTGCCAGTCGGTGGCACAGTGAATGTAGCCACCCACCTTGAGGCGCGCCGCCAGCTTGGTGATCAGGGGCGACTGGATCAGGCGACGTTTGTTGTGTTTCTTCTTGTGCCACGGGTCCGGGAAAAAAATGTGCACACCGTCCAGGCTTTCCAGTGGCAGCATGTGGTCAATGACCTCCACCGCATCGTGGGCGCAGATGCGGATGTTGTGCAAATGCTGCTCACCAATGCGTTTGAGCAAGCCACCCACGCCGGGTTCGTGCACCTCGCAGCCCAGAAAGTTGGTGTCGGGCAGCAGTGCCGCGATGTGCGCCGTGGCCTCACCCATGCCAAAACCGATCTCCAGGATGGTGCGCCGGTTTTGTGCATCATTAATGCCTCTGACCCGCTCTGCGTCAGCGTAAGCAGCTACAAAATCAAGTGTGCTTGATTGATAGGGCAACAGGTAGGTGGCGCCGAGTTCGGCAAATGCCTTGGTCTGGCCGGTGGTGACGCGGCCAGCGCGGCGCACAAAACTCTTGATGGTTTTCGGGAAGGCCACACCTTCCAGATTTTGCGCACGAATGCGCGGGGTGCGCGTTTGGCCGGCTGCAGGATGGGGGGCGCTTGGGGGGGTGTTTAAGGTGTCGTTCACGGGGCCAGATTGTAGAGATGCCGCCAGTGCGCCACCCACGTCTGCAGCGCCCAGCTGACCTCACCACTGCATTCACCCAAACCCAGCACCTCCGCCGCACGGTTCAGCGCCGTCAGCGGGTGGCTGGTATCCAGCGCCTGCGCACCGTTTTGCTTGCTGAGTTTTTCGCCATCAGCGCCCAGCACCAGCGGTGTGTGCAGGTAGCGCGGGGTGGGCAGCTGCAGCGTGCGCTGCAGCAAAATCTGGCGTGCGGTGTTGTCTGCCAAATCTTCGCCCCGCACCACGTCGGTGATGCCTTGCGCGCCGTCGTCCACCACCACGGCCAGCTGGTAGGCAAACACGCCGTCGGCGCGTTTCAGGATGAAGTCACCCACCTCGGCCGCCACGTCCTGCGATTGGGGTCCGAGGCGACGGTCTTGCCAATGCAGCAGGCGCGGCGCTGGCCCGATGTCGTTCAGGCCTGAATCTGTTATTGAAATCATAGCTGATGGCCCTTTGTATTCAAGGGTAAAAGCTTCATTTTCCATAAAAACACCGGTTTTGAACCGCCAGGCGCGGGCACTGCGCCCTTGCAGGCCGTTGCGGCAGGTGCCGGGGTAGACCAGCTCGCCGTGACGAGGTTTGGTCTGGCCCTCTTGTTGCAAGGTCAGTTCGATGTCTCGGCGCGAGCACGCGCAGGGGTAGACAATTTCTCTGGCGACCAGCGTCTGCAGTACAGACTGGTACATCAATGCCCGCTGGGATTGGTAGACCGGTGGCTGGTCGCTGGTTAAACCGCAGGCAGCGAGCTGTTGCAGGATGACCTGGTCCGTGCCAGGCAGGCAGCGTGTGCTGTCCACATCTTCGATGCGCACCAGCCATTGGCCACCGTGGGCTTTGGCATCGAGCCAGCTCGCCAGCGCTGCCACCAGTGACCCCGCATGCAACGGGCCGGTGGGCGAGGGCGCAAAGCGGCCGAGGTAACGCAAGCCTTTAAGCCGCTGCCAGCGCCAGTTCCAGACCCGACACAAAAGCGTCTTCGACACGGTGGCCAAGGCACCAGTCGCCGCCTACACCCAGGCCTTTTTTGGCATCCCACAGGTGGGTTTTGCCCAGTGGTTGAAGGGTTTTGGCGTAGAGCCAGCGCTGGCTGTCCACGTGCGCGGGTTCGGCGCGAATGCCGGTCACTTCAGAAAAAGCCTTCAGCAGTTTGGCCTGTGCGCGCTGCGGGTCGTCTTGCAGGTGTTCTTGTGACCAGGCGGCGCTGGCCTGCACGGTCCAGCGCTCAATTGGCTCACGCCCGGGCTTGCTGGATTCGCGCGCCAGCCAGGCAATACGGTGGTGCGTGCTGCGCGCCGCGTTCCATTGCGGCCCAAAGGCTGACATGCCGGGCTGCATGGCTTGGGGAAAGGCCAGCATCAGCGTCCAGCAGGGTGCCACCTTGACCTGTGCCATTTGTTTGACCCAGGGCGCTGCCTGCTCTGAAGTTTGCAGCAAGCTCTGCGCCTGTGCACTGGGGATGGTGACTAAAACCCCATCAAATCCGGAAAACACGTGTTGTGCGTCTTCGAGGGTTTCGGTGCGCAACTGCCACTGTTTGGGCTTGAGGGCGTCCGCTTCGATGCGCATCACGCGCGTTTGCATCTCGATGCTGCCAGCCGCCTTGAGGGGTTCGGCCCAGCCTGCCACCAGCGATTTCATGCCGGGCACACCCACCCAATGGGCGTCGCGGGTGGACAGCCCGGGGGCTGCCACGTGGCCGAGTTCGTCGAGTACCTGCACGCTGTTGGCACTCCAGCGTTTGCAGAGTTTCGGTGTGGTCTCAAGCGCCTGGACGAAGCGCGCATCACGCGCAGTGAAGTATTGGGTGCCGTGGTCAAACGAGCCAAATGCGCTGGCGCGGGTGGACATGCGCCCACCCAGACCACGGCTTTTCTCGAACACGGTGACACGGTGGCCGGCCTGCACCAGCGTGCGCGCACAGGTGATGCCGGCCATGCCAGCGCCGATGACGGCGAAGTGTTTCGGGGCGCGGGGGGCTGTGCTCATGGATTCTCCAGTTGATCAACGAATAATGTATTTGCGAATGTGACCGACTTTACACGCCCCGGTGACGCTCCAGTAAAGCGGTGCGTGTGGTTGGGCTTTCCAGTTGCGCCAGCCACCATTGCAGGGCACGACCCCGGGTGCTCGCGGGGCCGGTGCGCCATGCATAGTTCACCCGTATCTCCCGCGCCGGGCGCTGTGTGGTTTTCACCACCAGCCGCCCCACGTCGATGTAGGGCCCGGCCATGCACTCAGGCACCGAGCCGCAGCCCAAGCCCCTCAAATGGGCATCGAGCTTGTCCTGCATGGTGGCCACTGTGAACACGTCCTGCCCGCCGAGCAGGCCAATCGTGACGCCACGGCCACGGCTGATCGTGTCTGCCACAGCCACAGCGCGGTGCGCGCGCATCTGTTCGTCGCTCAAGGGTTCGGGCGCCTTGGCCAGTGGGTGGTGCGGCGCCACGGCATACACAAAACGCACATCTCCAAGCGGTCTGGCTTGCAGCGCGCTGGTGGGGAGCAGGTCGGCCACACCCAGTGCCAGGTCGGCCTGCCCGCTCGTAAGGGCTTCAAGCGTGCCGGACAGGGTTTCGTCACGCAGGCGGATGCGGGTGGGCGGGCTTTGCGACAGAAAGCTGTCGCAAAGCTCCATCACCGTGGCCTTGGCAATGATGCTGTCCACGGCAATGGTGAACGTTGGCTCCCACCCCGTGGCCACTCGCTTGACCCGGTTTGCCACTGCATCCAGGTCTTCCAGCAGGCGTTCACTCTCGCGCAGCAATTCCAGGCCGGCTTCGGTTGGCTTGGCCTGGCGCGAGCTGCGGTCAAACAGCAGCACGTCGAGCGCGTCTTCCATTTGCCGCACCCGGTAGGTCAGGGCGCTGGGCACCATGCCCAAAGCGCGGGCGGCGGCGGCAAAACTGCCGGTGCTGGCAATGGTTTGCAGCATGGCAAGGGCGTCGGGTGTCAGGACATGACGTGCAGTTTGCATGATGAATGGTATTTTTATTTAAAAAAATTGAATGATGCCATCAAATGGCTTGTGTCTGAGCACCGGCCTGTGGATTTACAGTTCATCCATCGCAGAAAACAACCAAAGGAGCGTTTCATGTTGACCCTCAGACCCGCAAAGGAACGTGGTTTTGCAGACCACGGATGGCTTCAGTCGTTTCACAGTTTCTCGTTTGCCGGTTATTACGACCCACAGCACATGGGATGGGGCAATTTGCGGGTGATCAATGAAGACTGGATTGCCCCGGGCAAGGGTTTTGGCACGCACGGTCACCGCGACATGGAAATTGTTACCTACGTGTTGCAGGGCGCTTTGGCACACAAGGACAGCATGGGCAACGTGGTGTCCATTCCGCCGGGCGACGTGCAGCGCATGAGTGCTGGCACCGGTGTGCAGCACAGCGAGTTCAACCACGCGCCCCATGACACCACCCACCTGCTGCAGATCTGGATTCAGCCCAATGTGATGGGTGTGGCACCAAGTTACGAGCAGACCACCTTCCCCGCAGCTGCCAAACAAGGCCGCCTGTGCCTGGTGGCGTCGCCAGACGGTGCCCAGGGTTCGGTGAAAATCCATGCCGATGCGCGCTTGTATGCTGGTTTGTTGGATGGCACACAGACCGCTGACCTTGCGCTGCAGTCCAATCGCAAGTGTTATGTGCACTTGGTGCGCGGTGAGTTGGTCGCCAATGGCGTGACGCTGACCACCGGCGATGCCGCTCTGATCGAGGGTGAACAGCAGCTCCGGTTGGCGCATGGCAAAGACGCCGAAATGCTGGTGTTTGACCTTAGCGCCTGAAAATGACCCACCGGCGCATCAAAATTTTCTCCTGGTGGCTTGGTCCCCAAGCCGCTCATTTTCTAACGCAACACAAAGGAATATTGAAATGGCAAAAGTAGCAGTTGTATTTCATTCAGGTTATGGCCA